>JBCCUO010000436.1:0-4390 GCA_039196805.1 Planctomycetota bacterium
CCCATGGTGTCACGCATAGCTGAAGTGTCGCCGCAATGGCAAGATCGTTTGCGAATCGCGAGGACACGAGGCCAGCCAAATGGGCGAGACTTTTTGCATCCTTGCGTTAAACTAGGCAGCGGTCGTCCCTTCCGCGAACCTGTGTCAGCGTCGCCATTCGATCCTTCGAGCGACATGGTTGGGAAGCCACGGGCGACCCGTTCCTTCTTCCACCCATCGATCAGGCCGACTTGATGAGTCTTGCGTCCCATTTTGACGACAGTTTCGCGATTTCCTTCGAGCTGTTTCCGCCTAAGACATCCGAGAAGCTGGAGGAGCTGTATAAGACTGTCGAGCGATTGGTGGCGTTTGGCCCCAAGTTTTTGACATGCACGTATGGCGCGGGTGGCTCCAGTCAAGACGCCACCCTCGACGTGCTCTCCCGAGTCAAGGAGATCACGGGGCTACCGGTCGCATCGCACCTGACTTGTGTCGGGTCAACGGTCGATGATTTGTCGCGTTACTTGACCGAGGCAAAGCGTCGGGGTGTCGACTACATCGTTGCCCTGCGAGGGGACCCGCCCAAGGGAACGAACGAGTTTCAAGCGGTTGAGGGCGGGTTGCGCTACGCGAACGAACTGGTGGCGATGATTCGTGACCAGTTTCGTGATTTTGGTATCGCGGTAGCGGGCTACCCCGAAGTCCACCAAGAGGCGCCCGACGCGGTCACCGATCTGAATAACCTGAAGCGAAAGGTGGACAGCGGAGCGGACGTCGTGATCACTCAGCTGTTTTACGACAATGCCGACTTTTATCGTTTCCGTGATCAGTGCGAAGCGGCTGGGATCAACGTGCCGATCGTTCCTGGTTTGTTGCCCGTGACCAATTTCAAGCAGGCAAAGAAAATCGCGACGATGTGCAAGGCGCGGATCCCCAGCGATCTGGAGTCCGCGATGACTGCCAGTGACGATCCATCGGAGCAGTTCCTCCGCGGCGTCGAGCATGCTCGCAGTCAAACGATCGACCTGATCAACCAGGGAGTGCCAGGCATTCACTTCTACGTGCTGAATCGAAGCGACGCCGCAGAGAAGTTGCTGCAAGGACTGGAAGTCGCCGCGTCGTGACGACGGATCGCGATGGCTTGGTATGCCCACCATAGTATCCTCATCGATAGACACCCTCCCTGTCGGTCCTGTGAGTGGCCTGACGAATCGACCCGCCCAATCGGGAACCGCGAATGGGTGACCGTTCTGGTCGGGGAGGCAACTCAATCAGGCCACCTGAAATCACACATGTTTCATCAACGTTTACCGCGCGGGACAAGCGTGGAGGGGAATTTGCAACATGCGCAGCATTCATCAGCGGAGTGATCCGTAGCCAGTCGTTGACCGCGACCATTCCGCTCGCAACGGGCTTGCCCGGGTGTCACTTGCAAGCGACTCCAGCATCGCCTCAACTTGCCAGTGAACTTCGGTGGTCGTTCGGACGACCAACCAGACACGTTCGTCAACGTTAACGGCGCTAATCGTTGAGGGGCCGCCAAGATGTTCCCAAGTATCCGGTTCAATTGCGGAGGTGATCGCGATCACCAGACGTTGGAGCGTCTGATTTTGATTGCTCGATCGATGATTTGATTCCAGGGCAAGCAGCCTTGCGGGGACGAGCATGCTGATGTCGTAGAGCCTCACGCGGCCAGTTTCGTGATCATCGTCGTTCGAAAACAGCACGATTCCGCCCAGGATATGGAAAGGGAAGTCGTACCGCTGCAGATGGAGTCGCAACGACGCAGCGATCGAGGGTCGGGGCGAAGAGGATCGAGTGGTATTGGCGACTAACTTCCACCATTCAGATTGCTTCTCTGCTTTGGCCTGACGGTTGGCAAATTCGCGCCCACTTGGTTTCGACTTCGGCGGTTGATCTGACGTCGTCAGTGGGCCGCCAAACGGATCCGACGACAACTGGTTGCCAGATCCCCTTGCCTTGCTGGGTGGTTCGCTGGGGAATCCATAGTCTTCTAGGGCGATACGCCGAATCTGTGTCGGCGTGAGGCGTCCCAAGTCATCGGCCAACTGCCAGATCGAGGTTTCGCCGTTCCAATCGAACGGGCAAGGCGACTGCAAAATCTTGATGATCTCGGCTTCCTGCCGAGGCGTCATCATCGGATCGATCGAGATCGACGCGACACGGGGTCGTCGGTCGCCGAAAGCCGACGTGGAGAAACCGAAATGTCGCGCATTGAGGGCCGAAGTGGAGGCAGGTTGTGCCGCCAACTCAGTCGCGATCCCCGCGATCCCGATCAGCAACGCGAAGCCGGTGACGGCTGGACGTATCGGTAAGTTCATACTCGAAAGCTCGGTTGGAAAAGGCGTTCTTGCTTGCAGCCATCAATGCAATCGGCATGCCGCGTGCGTCGTGCTGGACTGTCTCGTTGATTTCGCGGTGACTTGGAGCGAAGCGTTTCGTTTTGCGACGAGCGACCGTTGCACTCTGCAACAGTTGCCGCGAATCACACCGCTACCACTCGAACGTCTGGGCACATTCAATGTTCTGTCGCTACATGCTTCTTCACAGGTGCAGCTATATGTACCTCGCTTTCGGCTTGCTCTTGTCCGCCAGTGCCAACGATGCCGTTCCGCCAACGTCAGCAACTCGCGTCGAAAGTCCGGTCTCCGCTGTGACGCTTTTTCCCATGAGTGCTCGGATCACGCGGACGATCACCATTGAGGCATCCGAGAAACCGACTCGGCTGCAGCTGGATCACTTTCCAAAAACCATTCAGTTGCCGTCACTGCGGGCCAGGGCTCTTGGGGAAGTTGGCTTGCGATCGGTCGTGATCAAGACGATTGCCGGCGAAGACGACGCCAACCTGATAGCGATCGCAGAGAAACTGCCACCGCTGCGTGTTCGTGGGGAGCAACTGGAACAGCGAATTCGATTGATCGAAAAGGACCTGCAATCAGTCGATCAAGTGCTGGACGCGGCAACGGCAACGAACGAGGCGAAGCAGGTTGCCTTTGATTCGTTGAGTCAGCTGAGCGACTACGTGCTTGATCGACGTCGCAAACTGTTCGACGAATTGACTGCAGCCCAGGACCAAGCACGCACGACCAAGCAGGAAATCGATCAGCTGAGTCTCCGGACTGAGCGTCCGAAGGCGGATTCGCTGCAACTGACGATCAATGTCGAACCTGGTCGTGGCGGCACGGTGGAGGTGACCTACGAAGTCACCGACGCAGGGTGGTCACCTCACTACATCGTGAATGCTGAGCAACAGAATGGAGATGCCAGTTGCCGGTTCGTGCTGGAGGCGATCGCTTACCAGTCGACCGGAGAGGACTGGGTAGGTGTTCCGATCACCTTTGCAACGCAGTCACCTGATCTGGTCGCGTCGGTGCCCCAGCTCTCTCCACTGCGTGTCACCGCGGTTGACTCGTCGTCCCGCGATGCAGACAAGAAGTGGGACCTGACCGATGGCCCCCCAAGTTGGGTCGACTTGATCTCCTGGCAGCGAGATCTATCGATGAATGTGTCTGCCGCAGAACAACAGATTAAGCAGCTGAACACGACGCGGGGCAAGACGCGGACCATCGCGGATGAGTTTGAAGGGCGACCAGCAGCGGAGAACTTTCGTCCCGATTCAACACACACCATTACGTCAGGGACGCTGAGGCAACGGATACCGATCAATCGCAGAACACTTCGTGGAAAGCTCTATCACGCCGTCGCGCCGCTGATGGCAAGCCATGCTCATCTTCAAGCCGAGCTGAAAAACGAAGACGCAACCAACTTGGTGGCTGCGCCGGCGACGGTCTTCTTGGACCGAGACCTAGTGGGCGAACTGGCCGTGCCTCCGACGCCGTCCGGGGGCATGATTCGGATGGGTTTGGGCATCGACCGCCAAGTGCGCACGCGTCGCGAAGTGATGTCGCGAAAGGACTCCTTTCAGGGTGGGAATCGGAACCGTGAGCTGCTGGTCAGGTTGGTGGTGGCCAACTATCACTCGCGTGCGATCGAGGCCCGTGTCCTGGATCGGTTACCCCTTAGCGAGGACCCGAACACGATTGCTGTGTCCATGGATCCGCTATCCGACGAAAGACTTTCCGTCGATCCGCTGTACCTTCGGATGCAACGTCCTCAAGGCATCCTGAGGTGGGATTTGGAAATACCTGCGGAACGATTTGGCGCCAAAGCGTTTGATCTGGACTATCGATTTAGTGTGGAAACGGGGCGGGACACCGAGATCCATTCACCGCAACTGGAATCGGCTGTTCAAGACGATCTGAATTTCAAATCGTCCAGCGGCATGGGAGGTATGGGTGGCGGGATGGGCGGCGGTATGGGAGGCATGGGTGGCGGCATGATGTAGCCAATGAGTCTTCAGCCGCTGAATCCCCAGGAGTTTTCAGGTAGG
>JBCCUO010000437.1:0-4389 GCA_039196805.1 Planctomycetota bacterium
ATTGCCTCCGCTGGTGGATTTACCACAACTAAGTCGTCGTCGACGAGGCCATCGATGACGGCAACTTGCTCGCGGTTCGTGAACCCAACCTTGATTTCACGGCGACTCAGTAGACTGGTCTGGTCAACCACGAGAACGGAATCGGCATCCACACTGGACCGCGGGATCAAAACCGCGTTGGTCGGAACGCTACTGCTTAGGATGACCTCGCAATACGTTCCGGGACGAAGCGCAAACGGCCGGTCTCTGAAGCCGACAGACCGATTTGAGACTCGAACTACGATTCCGAGCGTGCGAGTCTCTTCATTGAGTGACTCGCTGATACGTATGGGTTCGGCAGCGTAACGCATAACGACGTCACCACTACGAACAGCAATCTCAGCCTGGAGCCGTTCCAACAGACTTTCGTTTTCTTTGGACAAGTCTGGGTATTGGTCCGCCATCGAGCCGCCGTCTTGAATCTCCCCTAAACCGGATGTACGCGATGCTTCCGAACCCGAAGCAACACGTCCAAGCTGAGCGATCGAGAACTGTGCCTCGATCTCGACGGCACCGATATCGAGGACCTGAAACAAGACTTCGCTGGTCGCAACGTATTGACGCGGCTCAAGTGAAACCTCCGATAGCACACCTCGAAATGGAGCAACAATCGTGGTCCGATCAAGCTCCCGCTCAGCCTCTCGCAGCTTGGATTCGGCGACGGCAACAACGGCTTCGGCTGATGCGATCTGAGTGGGATAGGTCGCCAGTGCGTTTCGAAGGTTTTGAACGGTTTGAGATTGCTGGTAGTAGGTAGCGATCGCTTGATCAAACTCGCTTTGCGAGGCGGCTGAACGCGTACGCAGTTCTCTTAGTCGCTCGACATCACGCTCCCGCACGTCCAGCAGTTGGGTTTGGATTTCCAGCGACTTCTCATCAGACGTGACGTCTAACTGCAGCTGGCCTCGTTGCGCTTTTGCTTGAGCGAGTTCGGCTGCTCGCTGATTGACTCGAAGCTCGTAGTCAGCCGGATCGATCTTCACCAACACCTCACCAGCTTCGACGACGTTCCCGGAACGTAGGTTGGGATGAATCACGACAACTCGCCCGCGGACCTCGGCAGTCGCAGACCATTGACGCAGTGCCTTGACCGTTCCGAAGCCGACCACCTCCGGATAGGTCGGCGTCTGCGCAACGCGAAGGACATTCAACATCCGTGGCGTGTTTGCATCACTTAGCCTTGGCAATGGCTTTTGAGAACTCGCCAAGGCTGTCACGACACCAACCCCTATCAGTAACGGCGGGACGATTAACCATCGCCTTGACATCGGGTAGCGTCGAAATAGCGCGAAATCCGTCATGATTCAACTCCATAGGCCGCTAGGAACGTGTCGACGGCTGCTGCACAGAGCTTCTTTCGTTTTGCTGAGTTCGGAGGCTTCTGGCCAGTCATCATCCGAATGGGCTGCAAGCCGATCAGCAGACCCAAGAACTGCTCCGCCGCGACGGCCGCATCTGCCTTCTTGAGCCGACCCTTCTTCATTTCGTGCGACACGAAGTCCTTCATTGCCGAAATCACGCGGGCGGGGCCCGCATTGAAGATCGAACGACCGATCTCCGGATGATCCTTCGATTCGGCGATCGCTAGCCGATGCCAGCACCCGGCCTCTTCTCCAACAACGCGCTGCATGAAGACTTCGCCGAAACGCATTAAGTCTTCGCGAACGTCTCCACTGGATGCCAGAGTGGAGGACATCGCAGCCGCCTTCGGTCCCGCGTGCGCCTCCGTGATGGCGAGGAGCAGTCCGTCCTTCGAACCGAAGTGGCTGTATACGGTGGGCTTGGTCACCCCCGCCTCAGAAGCGACATGATCAAGGTTCGTCTTTCCGTAGCCCTGCTCCAAGAACAAGTGCTTTGCCGATTCCATGATTCGCTGACGCGTCTGTGCGGCTGTGCTGCGAATTTTCTTGGCGATGACGTTGCTCCAAATCGAATGCGATGTGGCTGAATCGTGACTTTGATTATACTTTACCGAAAAGTAAAGTGCAGCAGCAGAATTGATTCGGGGTCGGCGATTCAATCGCCGTGGGTTGTGACGTTCAACGGAGGTTCAGCGAAGATTCTGTGCCGCGTGAAGCCGAAGGATCCGCTTGACCTCGCCAATGGTTTCAGTCGATCGATGCACATCCATGTGACGTTCCAGGACCAGCAGTTCGCTCGCCACACCAGAGACCCGAGCGCTGCCTACCGTCACCAATCCGTCGCCCTCGCTGAGAGGCGGCGTCATGTGCCCGGCACCAATGATTGAGTGGGATTGCACACCTCGACTGACCGGAAACGTGGCAATGCTCTCTAGCACAGAATTGCCTGGCATCAGGTGGTCGATACTGTTGGGAATACGCGCTGGCAAGTTCGAGTTCGATGCTTGAAACCCGCGGTAGGTTTGCTGGACTTGCTCCGGCAGCGCAACCAATCTTCGGGCGACTTTGCCGATTGGAGACTGGGCCGCTAACGAGCCGCCATGCGGCGTAGCAATGTAGATCACTCGCCGAACCATCGGCTCAGGCTCGAAGCGGAAGATCTCCTCGAACTGCTTCCTGGCGATTGGAGGCATGGGCAGCGCCTCGATAGACTGGCCAAAGAAAGCCCTTTCCAGCGCGGAACCGCTGCGCGAAACGAGTATTCGCGAGATCAACCCGCCCATGCTGTGACCAACCAGGACTACTCTCTGCAGTGCTGCGTCTTGCTGATGCGGATCTAATTGTCGAAGCTTGTTCCGCAACAGAGCACGCAGCTCGGCAGCGGACACAAGGTACGACGTACCCGTCGGGTATTCGAAAGCCCAAAACTGAAAGTGTGAGGTGAACGTCCGATCGCGCTGAAGCTCCCAGATGGTTTCGCGCTACGAGGATGCATCGGCCAGTAGGCCGTGTATGAAGACGACAGGGATTTTTCCAGGCTGATAGCCACCCAGCAGAATCAACTCGGTCTGACTTCCGCCATGACGTGGTCGACGAAACCCCTCCAACACACGCTGCCAGGAGCGGTCGCCGCTGGAAGGACTGGCAGCCCCAGCAGCATCGACGACCTGAGCAATCGCTACCGTCGGCAAACCTTGCACGACAAAGCCGGACAGCATCAGAGTCAGAGCCATTGCTCTCCAATGGTCAGGCCCGACGGAGTGCTTGCCCATCGCTGCTTGGTCCATGAGATCCTTCCCTTTTCGCAGGCCCAAGGATGCGGCGACGTACGGAGGACGCCATGATCGGCCATCGAGTCCACCGGAAGCAGTCGCACGAGATGATTATCTTTACCGTAAAGTAAAGAAGCGAGTCAAGCCAAGTGTCGCGGCTCCCGGTTCAGCGCTTGCGAATCAAGTGCCGGCGGACGTCGCCCCGCTGGGGTGGGCATCACGCGGTGCCAGTGACCTGCTTGAATGCGGCACCGTCACAATCGGTCGACAGCGCGCGACTGTCGGACGAATATTGCTTGCATGTTTTGGCTTGGCGCGTCGAGCGTTAGCCTGTCTGAGTTCACCTGAAAACTCATGGTGCGATCGACCGCGCGAATGAACTGCTCGTCCCACTTCGTTTTCTCGCATTCATCACTCGCGAAGACGAAGATGTCCGACAGAATCATGACTTGATCTGATTGACTGCTGAGGGCGACGATGCCACTGAACTCTCGGCAAGCCACTTGACCTTGATAGGTATGCTCCGTGATCGTTCCCGCGGATGCCAAGTCGTGGTTGAACTCGATCCAGCATTCCGACTGCGCCGGAGGTTTCTCTGTGGCACCGTCGACGCGAAGTTCCGCGAGGGCCCAGCGGCAACCAAGGACCTGTTGCCATGCTGTGTTGGGTGCCCATTCCTCGCGATCTGATTCAGAGGGTTCGACGCGACACCCGCATACCCACGGCAGAGCCATGATGAGTGCAATGAATGCGATGTTGTTCATGGTCTTGCGGGAACGATGCCGTCCCCTAGCCTTCAGCTCGCTCTCGTTCGCGGATGCTTTCGATGTCATTCTTCATGGGGGCATCGTTCAGGCTCTGGCCGATGTTGAAGGCCAGGCGTCCGATCATCGAAAAGTACGTGAACGTGCTGAAGACGCTCGCAAAGATGCTGATGACGGCGCCCGCAGGGGCGCTGACCGAGGAGGCATACACGTAAACCAGGAACGTGAAGAAGAAGAGGACGCCACTCGAGAACATCGTGGCCCCCCACGCTTCCTCGCAACGCGTGACGCTGCGAGCCACTTCCGGTGAAAACGGCATCAAGATGTTCCGCATGTCCATCATGCTGAGCAACACAAACGGAAACAGCATGTAGATCGCGACCATCAAGATGAACACCGCTCCGATGTTCGGCCCAAACGCCATGAAGCCGATCATCCAAGCAGGGACCGCCG
>JBCCUO010000438.1:0-4387 GCA_039196805.1 Planctomycetota bacterium
GCCGCCGACGAATCCCTCGACCAAAGGATTGCCTTCGCCGTCTTCGATCGTCGCCGAATCGAGAACTTCCAGCCCAATGATGCCGCTGCCTGCGCCGGTCGCAACCGTCACCGCATATTCGGCCCCACTGCCGCTGAGGCCAATGACCGACGCGCCGTCAACTCCATCAACCGTGGGCCCGAAGTCAGCCGTGTCGACGCCCGTGACGACTTCGCTAAACGTCACGTGGAACGTGACCTCGTGGGCCGCGGTCGGATTGCTCGAAACACGTTTGATGCTCTCGATCGATGGCGTCGACCCATTCACCAGAACTTCCGGCATGTCGACGACTGGCAACATCAAATCAGCCGGATTGCCAGCCGGATCGCTAATCGATCCGCCATGAAGATTGACCGACGTGCTGACCAATTCGATGCCATCATCATCACGGTCACTCTCGACGACCGTGTAGCGGAACAGGAGCGTCGGGGTCCCATCGCCCGAAAGGTAGGCCGCTTCGACCATCTGCCCGCCAATGTCCAGCATGACCGATGGTGTCCCGCTTAATTCGACGGGATACCCGAAGTGAACGTTGACATCGATGTTTTGACCGGCGGGATACGTGCCATCCGCGGGCGCGATGATTTGATTCTCAAAATCACCGAGCCTGTTCTCGTAGAATCGAGACTCGCTGAGCGAAAAACTATTGGCAACGAGGTCCGCATCGCCGTCAGCGTCAAAGTCGCCGGCGATCAGCGTCGAGACTTGGCCATCGGACATCGAGATGACCCGCTGTGGCCCGAAAATTCCGTCGCCCAGATTCTCGACCCACACCGTCGCCGCCGTGTTGCCAAAGGTCGTCGCGGCCACGTCCAGGTCGCCATCGGCGTCGAAGTCGCCCGCGGTCAACGAGTAGGCTCCGTCGATGTCGATCGGGAGCGGCTGTGCGGCACCGACAACGCCGTCACCCAAAACGGGATGCCACGAAGCCAACCCGGTATCAAAGCTAACGATCAGCAAGTCTTCGCGTCCGTCACCATTCAAGTCGCCCGTGCTCCACAGGTTGCCGCCACCGTCAATCTCTTGGCCGTTATCAAATGAGCCCGTCCCATCGTTGAGGTACCACGTGACTTTGCCGGACGCATAGTCATTGAAGATCAGATCCACGTCGCCGTCACTGTCCACGTCCGACGGAAGATAGCCACCCTGAGATGTCAACCCAGTGATCACGGTTTGGCGTGGGCCGAAGGCTCCCTCGCCCAGGTTCTTGTACCAGTAAACCTCGATGCCACCATCGGCTGCGGCCACGATGTCACGCCGGCCATCTCCATCAAGATCGACGCCCTTGAGGAAAGCACCGCTGATTCCGTCATCAAGCTGCTGGGCCGGGCCGAAGCTGCCGTCGTCGAATTCGTGCATGACGACTCGTCCGTCGAAGAACGATCCGAACAGCGCGTCCAGGTCGCCGTCGTTGTCCAGATCCGAAAGCTCGACAAACCAAACGCCCATCGCGGAGTCGCTGATCGTTTGCAACGGTCCGAGTGTCCCGTCAACGTTTTCAAGCCACGCCAACGTGTCTGCACCAAAGGCTCCGACCAGCAGGTCCAAATCGCCATCGTTATCGATATCCCCCGTCGCCGCAGTGGAGAACGAATCGAGATTGCCCAAAGACTGCGGAAGTGCAAACGGCACGACAGCGGGCAACGATCGATCCGCCGGCAACGTCACCGGCGTTGGATCGCCGGACTCGTTGATCTGGAAGTACAGCGTGGTGATTCCACTTTCGGTGTAGGCATCAATGCCCTCATCGAACGTGCCATTGCCGTTGGTGTCCAGGAACCCACTGGCAAAAACATCGATCTCATAGTGTCCCGCGTGCGTGAACGCCCAGTTGTAGTGGGAGTGGCTGCCAGCGGGCGTGAACAACGTATCCGTTTCGTCAATCCCATCGCTGCTTGCCATCCAGACCGTTGGTTCCGCTCCGCTGTTGTACAGGCTGAACTGGGCGCCCTCCGGACCACGCATTCCCAGCAACTGCATTTCTATCCACGCCGCATCGGAATCAACGCGAGGGTCGGCGTTCATGTAGCTGGCAAATGCACTGCGTGGACGGACGTTGCTCGTGATACCGAGATCCGGCACCGTCGGTGGGGCACCGCTTTGCGGCAGCAGGTAAATGTTGCTGCCCGGCTCCGCACCCAAGAAACTAAACTCGTCACCGGTCGGCGCTGGCACCACGCTATCCGGACCACCAACGACCAACACTTCGCTGACATCCAGGTCGGACCCTGGTGCTTCAAACATCCAAAGGTTATTGCGATACCTCATCGTGACATCGGCGTGGCTCCCAGTGAAGAAGTCGTCGATGGTTCGCGCCGGGCGACGCTGCAGCGTGTAAACTTCGCCGCCCAGGACGGGCGTCGCCAACGGGTTACCCTGCAAATCAACAGTACCCACCGAGCCGTCGGCCAAGCCCAGTACCCCGCTGCCGATGCCAGTGTCAACCGTCACGATGTACTCGGCACCGTCGCCGGTCACTCCGGTGACCGCGGCACCGGTCAAGTCAGCGCTGACGTTGACGGCGAACGTGTCAGTGGTCACACCCGTGACCGGTTCGTTGAAGGTGACCGCAAAGCGGACCGACTCGGCGGACGTCGCGGCCGGGTCGAGCCGCGTGATGCTGGCAACACGTGGAGCTGAGCCATTGATCACCACCCCGGTCAAATCAACGGCGGGCAACGTTCGGTCGACATCGTTGCCAACCGGATCGGTCATCGCGGCACCGGCGGGCAGGACCACCATCATCGAAGCCAGTTCAGGTCCGTCGAGATCGGCATCGTCAGCCTCGACCACGTGACGGAACGTCAGGGTAGGTGTGCCGGTGCCGGAGAAATACTCCGCCGTCACCGTTTGATCACCAATCTGCAGCTCGATCCCTGGTGTGCCGGTCACGTCGACGGGAACACCGAAGTGGACACGCAAATCGATCGCCGAGTCCTGGAGATAGATGCCGTCCTCAGGTGCGATCATCTGGTTATCGAAGAAACCAAACTGGTTCTCATGGACGACGATCGCGAAGGGGTTATCAACGTCGCCCGAAATGATGTCGGTTTGTCCGTCGCCGGTGAAATCCGCCAGCGACGCGTCATACATCGAAAAGTTTCCGGACCCCAAGAAGGAGACGATTTGCCGACCGCCGAATCCGCCACTCCCGTCGTTGGCGTACCAGGACACCGAGGTGTCATCGAAGCCTGCCGCCACGATGTCTAAATCGCCATCGCCATCGACGTCGCCGACATCTCCGCCAAAGACACCGGAATCGTTCGTGTCGATGACTTGCTTATCGAATGTGCCATCACCCTGGTTGCGGAAGTACGCCAGCTCACCATCGAAGTATGCCGTTGAGACAAGATCGATCCGCCCGTCCGCGTCGAGGTCACCGTGGTACAGATTGCGAACATCGATGGCGCTGTCCGCCAAGATCGAACTGCTGAAGCCACCGACCCCATCGTTGGTGAACATGGTGATTTGCTCGACATCGTTGGAGCCGACGAACAAATCGGTATCCCCATCACCGTCCGCATCAAAAGCGGTCATCGCGTTGCCGCCGGCCAGGCCGGTCGCGATCTCTGCGGCCACAAAGCTGTCGCCATCATTGCGGAACCACTGGACAAGGCCGGTGTTGGTGACCGAGGCAAAGTCGACATCTCCGTCCCCGTCCAGGTCACCTGCGAACGCGTCACGGTGGGGGCCCGGGCCAGCAACCTCGACTGGCTCGCTGAAGTTTCCGGTGCCATCGTTGATGTGGTAATGAAGGGCGTCGCCTCCGGCAACCACAACATCTAAGTCACCGTCTTGGTCGACGTCGACGGGGAAGACGTTGGCAATGAAGTCGGAAGTTCCCGGCAAGATCGTTTGCCTCTCCCCGAATGTTCCGTCACCCAAGTTCGGCGCCCAAACGACCTCTGTCAGGAAGGTGACGTCAGCAAAACCATTAACCAAAGCGTCCGGAAGCCCGTCACCATTCAAATCCGCTGCCAATGTGTTGTATGCATACCCTGGCTCAGGCATAACGATTTCGGGCAATGCGAACGGTATGGCAACCTGCGGCGCCACGTCGGCTGGCAGCGTCACCGGCGTCGGATCGCCAGTCGCGTTCATCTGGAAGTACAGCGTCGTGATGCCGCTTTCTGTGTAAGCATCAATGCCGTCATCGAAGGTGCCATTGCCGTTGGTGTCGAGGAACCCACTGGCGAAGACATCGATCTCATAGTTGCCCGGCTGGGTGAACACCCAGTTCATGTGGGTGTGGCTGCCTTCGAGCACCGTTAGAGTGTCGTCCTCGCCAATACCGTCGCTCGATGCCATCCACACGGTCGGCACACCGTTGCTGTCGGTACGATTTAGA
>JBCCUO010000439.1:0-4379 GCA_039196805.1 Planctomycetota bacterium
CGACAAGCATCAGGCCGCCTCTTTCCAGCTCGCGGTAGCTGAACCCCAGCTTGCGAAGCAGTTCGACACGTCCCTGTTCGAAAAAGTGGAGGTAATTCGCATGGTGAACGCGTCCTTGGCCATCGGTCTGGTGGTAGCCGACGCGCACCTCGATCTGGCCGGACAGCGGACTGTTGACTTGGTCAATCATTGGCAATCGTTCAATGGAGCATTGATTTCGGGCAGTCGATTGGTCGATCAAAACAAGGGAAAATCGGCCGGTTTCGGCCTTCATGGGGACACTGGTCAGCGATATTGTCCACTTCGACCACCCTCGCGAGTGATCAAATTGACCCTAAGTGCTTCCCAAGCCTACACTTGCTGCGATCAATGAAGCCACCCGGGAAAAGCATGCTGTGCGATCGAAATGGCCGTTGTGACAAGACCCACCACCAGAGGACTGAACGATGACGACGGGCGACTCAAGCGGAGCGGGCACCGGCACGGAGTTCCAAACACTTCGCGGCCACAACTATCCGGCGATTCGCCAGTTCACGATCTTCCTGGAAAACCGAGTGGGACAACTCTTGGAAGTGATCAAGCGCTTCGAGGGGACCGGCATTCGTGTCGTCGCGTTGTCCATCAACGATGCGGCGGAATGCGCTTTCGTAAGGTTCTTGGTGAGCGACGCTGATCGCGGCCGCGAAATCTTAGAACGAAGTGGACTGGCGATCATCGAAACGGACTTGATTGGCGTCGAGTTGCCTGAGGGACCTCAGCCATTGCTACGGGTCTGCACTGCGCTGTTGCAGGCGGAGTTGAACATCATTCAGGCTTATCCGCTGATCTCACGCCCCCACGGAAAGCCCGCTGTGGCCTTGATGGTCGAAAACAACGATCTGGCTTTAGAGACGCTTGGCGAGAAGGGGTTCCGGCTGATCACCGAAGGCGACTTGGACGACAATCCGACGTTGGAACAGTAGGGGGCCCATGCAAGTTCTGGCACGTCAGACTTGTTTCACGCCACGTCGCCGTTTCACGCCGTTAAAGTCAACCAAACAGCCGGAAAGACCACCAAAATCCGAAAAAGCCTACCTGTTCTCGCTCGACACAACCGAAACAAGCAACATCACCGGTCCAATAGGACCGTCACGAAGGTTTGGTCGCCCCGCATTTGCGACACCCAAGCCCGCCCGGAGCGGTTGGGCCTTTGTGACACGCGAGTCTGGCACCGGCGCGAAGACAGAGTTTGGAGGGAGGCATTTCCATGCGACGCAAGTATTTCGGATGGGCGATCGCCGCGCTCGCTACGCTCGGGCCAATGCAGGCCTCGGGCGGTGACCGCGACATCGCTGAGCAAATCATGACCCGGTTGCGCAACAATCGCGACGCCGGCCAGCTGAAGGATTTCACCCTGGACATGAAGGTCGACAAGGGCGTCGTCCTGTTCCGCGGTGCAGTTAGCGAAGCTGACCAAAAGAAGCTGGTCATGGCCGCCGCGAAGGGGATCGATGGCGTCAACGAAGTCGTTGATGAGCTGAAGATTCAATCGCAATCACCGGCCAGCAAGGACGAAGGATTCTCCTTCGCCAAAGCGGTCGCCGATCAGGCCAAAGTGGTTCGCGGCAAGCAAGCGAAACCACTGGATGTGGTTCCCGGCAAGGTCATGCCGACTGCTGCAGTGGAAGAGAAAGCTGCTCCGGCGAAGTCAAATGTTACTGCGGCCGTCGTCCAGGCCTTGGGTCAGGCTCAGCGTAGTGGCAAGCTGAAAGGATTTGGCGTTGATGTCAGTAGCCAAGACGGCGTCATTCGCTTGACCGGTCGTGCCGCCAACGCTCAGCAACGCGATCAGATCATTCAGATCGCCGCGAACGTTTCCGGTGTGGTCAGCGTGAACGAGCAGATCCAGTTGGACGCTCCGCTTCCTTCTCTGCCTGCTCCGCCCGCCTTGCGTGCCATGCCCGTTGCCGGCCCGAAGCAGATGCCCGCTCAAGCTGTGCCTTATCGCATGAATCCTGGTCAGCCCACGCAAGCGGCTCCTGCCGCCATGCAAATGGCACCGGCGATGAGCCCCGCTCCCATGATGGGTCAGCCGGTTCCCATGGGACCTGTCGGTGGAGTCGCTTCGGGACCTCGCTACGATGCACCGAACCTGCCCAACTACGCTTGGCCGGGATACGCTGCTCACCCCAACTACGCGGCCGTCAGCTACCCACAGCAGTACAGCCCGTCGGCGTTCCCGTACATCGGCCCCTTCTACCCCTACCCACAAGTTCCACTGGGATGGCGTAAGGTCAGCCTGGAATGGGATGACGGTTGGTGGTACCTGGACTTCACCGATCGCTAGGCCAACGGCAAGCGGCCTGAATCACGAAACGCCTCCGAGCAGCCATGCTTCGGAGGCGTTTTTCGTTTCACCTAGCGCCCCATCAGCTCCTCCAGCGGATCATCCTTGCGAACTCCCTCGCGATGGGCCAATAGCAGGGCGGTTGGATCGATCAGTCGCCACGAGGGAATTCCCGCGGCGATAGTTGCCAGCAGCGCACCGCCACGAAGTGCCCACAGCACATAGCCAATCGATGCTAGACCCACGCTGGTGCCGACAGCGCCGATGGTGATCTCATCCAGATGCAATTCCATCTCTTCCGATTCTGTGAGCTGCTGCCAAACATCCCAAGAGATGGAGTGTTCCAGTTCGAACCGCATGGCGTCGTCGACCGCGATCTGATCAACGACCAGCCGACCCAGCTGGCGTTCGAAAATCGCTGTGCTGAATTCCGAGGTTCGGGCGTTCTGGCCGTTGGCATCATCGCTTGCGGCAATCGCGTTGACGCCAACAGCGTCCGAACCGGACGTGTTGGATGCTCCGGTGCCATTGATGGTTCTTGCACTGCGGCCAAACCCGCTCGAGGACCTCAACCCAGGCTGTTGCGCGTCAGCGGCCGTCTCCGTCGACGTCGCGGATTCCGCAGGTGGATCGCTTCCACCGTCAGCTGAATCATCGCCGTCGCCGGCGTCTGAATCCGTGTCACCATCCGCGGGATCATCAGCCGGCGGCGGATCGCTGCTGGAAGAGCCATCAGATCCGCTGCCTGCACCGGAGCCACCCGATCCAGAATCGCCGGAGCCGCCCGAACCACCCCCCGCGACTCCTGCCACATCGATCGTCACCGTGGCTATGTTGCTGAGGGCTATTCCATCGTCGGCTTGATACGTGAACGTGTCTTGGCCAAAGAACCCACTGTGCGGCTGGTAGATCAACGTCCCATCGGTCAGCACCGTCAGCGTACCGTTCTGGGGCGCGACCACGATGACCACGTTCAGTGGATCGGAGTCCAGATCGGTATCGTTTGCCGCTAAGTCCGGAGAAAGCGTCAACGGTTGGCTGACAATTCCGGAATAAGCATCGTCAAACGCCACCGGAGTATCGTTGGAGTTCAGCACGGCAATCGTGAACGCCTGGTCGACGAACGAACCATCAGCGGACGTTGACCGAACCGACACGTTGATACTGTTCTCGGACAGGTAGTCAAACACGGCGCCTGAGGCGACGGTGATCACGCCCGTTCCGGGGTCGACTTGAAAGCGTCCACCAGCATCAACTAGCATCGCATGAGTGATAGCGTTGATGGTCGCATCGGCGTCGCCGGCAGCTACGGTGATGCCAACGACGTCACCGAGCGTCGCGTTTTCCGGAATCTGATTCGAAGCGATGTCTACGTCGCCACCGCCGACCGCATCGAACTCGTCCACGTCTCCGATCGCGATCGAGAAGACTCGGTCTTGAAACGAGCCGTCATCGCTTGTGGCTCGCACGGTGATGAAACGTGTCGCCCCGTCGGCTTCCCGATCGATCGCCCCGGCCACCGAGACGACTCCGCTGACCGAATCGATTTGGAACCGACCACCGTCATTGTCGTGTAGGGAGTACGAGACGTTGTCTCCGGCATCGGCATCGCTTGCCGAAGCGGTGATCCCGATGGTCGTCCCAACGGTCGCGTTCTCCAAGACCTGCTCGAGTCCGCCATCTGTGTCACTGACCGCGGTGACAGAGTGGTCATTGACGGGTGTTATCGTCAGGTTGAAAGTCCCTGTCGCGGGTGTTGATCCGTCCTCACCGCCATCGGCTAAGGAGAACGTGAAGCTGTCGGCAGTCGTCTCCGAATCGTCATGCACGTAGACCACGCGGCCATTGTCCAGGTCGTCCTGGGTGAAGCTGGTGATCGGCACCGCTGGATTCGTCGTCAGTTCCAATTGTCCATTCGTTAGGCCGCCGGTGACGGTGTAGGTCAAGCCAACGCCCGAGTCATCCGGGTCTGCGGCGCTCAGCCGTGTCGCATCGATAGTCACCGTTCCCCCTTCGGCGACCGTCGCTCCTGCATTGATGCCAACGACGGGCG
>JBCCUO010000440.1:0-4378 GCA_039196805.1 Planctomycetota bacterium
CCAACAACGCCCCAAGTTGGTCAGCATCCAACAGATCCATCTGCAGGCACTTTGCCAAAAACGCCGCGGAATCGATTGCCAAGCGTCTGGTCGGAGTTTCGACGACCGTATCCGACTCGGCCTGCTTCAAGTCTCGCAATGCACGCACGATCGGTGCGGTAGGATGGTCGACACGCTCCAACAGCAGGGCGCAGTCGTCACACGACTCAAGATGAGCCTCGATACAGGCATCCTCCTGACCGGATGTCTCGCCCCGCGTCCAGCGTGCCAGCGTCTCCTCGGAAAGGTGTTCGGTCGTTGGGTCCATGGTGACTTCTCGGCACGTGCTGCTTGGCATGATACCAGGCGCACGTCATCGCCATGGCGAGACTAATCGAATCGCGGCGGTTCCCAATCGGGAATGCCGCGGGCCTTCCGTTGCTTTTCATAGCGAACGGCCTGCGGCTGCTCGGTGGCAAATGGAACGCCTTCGTTGACCATCAAAGGAACCGTCTGGTCCCACCACCGATCGTATGCCGCTTTCAGTCTTGCAACGACGTCAGGGTGATCGCTCGCGACGTCTGTTTTCTCATACGGATCAGCGTTGATGTCGTAGAGCTCTTGATTGTTCACCCACCGCCAACGCTGAGATCGAACGGCGCAGTCGGCAAACTTGCTTTCGTTGGGATCCTCGCCATGTTTCCAGCGTCCTTTGTGAACAAACAGATGCCGGTCGGCCCACGGCGACGTGGGATCGCTCAAAAGGGGCAACAAGGAACGACCATCGATCGGCTGGACATCGGAGGGAATCTTCGCGCCGGCAAGCTCGCAAAAGGTTCGGTACAGATCGATGTGCGCTGTCAGCGCGGGGATGTCGACGCCCGACTCCAACTTGCCCTTCCACCGCCAGAAAGCGGGCACGTGGGTGCCACCCTCATAAGGGGATCCCTTGCCCGTTTTAAAGCCGGCCGTGTACATCGGAACGCGTTTGCCATCAAGTTTTCCACTCCGCCCCGCTTGACCGTTGTCGGTCATGAAAATCACCAACGTATCGTCCCACAGCTCCCAATCGTCCAGCTTCCTCATCAGCAGACCAAAGTTGTCGTCGATGTTTTCGATCATCCCGTACCGGCCTTGCGTTCCCTCATCCCAGCCCTGATCAGCGAAACGACGCTTGTACTTCTCCGGTGCAAGCATCGGACCATGAGGCGCATTCGTGGTGATATAGGCAAAAAACGGAGTCTCGGCCTGCTGTTGCTTTCGAATCCAACCGAGCGCAGCTTGAAAGAACACGTCGGTGCAAAACCCTTCTGTTTGCACCAGTGTGTCGTTGTGCAAGATCACGTTGTCAAAGTAACGTCCCTCGCGCTCACGGTTGGGTGGGAAATCGGCACAGCTGCAGGGATAGGACTGTCCGATACCTCCGGCGCCGTGGATGAAGGTCTCGCTGAATCCTCGGTTGTATGGCTGGTAGGCGTCCTCGTCACCAAGATGCCACTTTCCGAAGATGCCGGTTTGGTATCCCGCGTCTTGTAGGAGTTGCGGGAAGGTGGTCGTCGACAAAGCCATTCGTTCACGCTCATTGATCGTGTGAGTGACTCCGTTGCGAAATTCGTGACGACCGCTGAAGATCGCCGATCGCGTCGGCGCGCAGGTCGGGCTGACATGGAAGTCAGTAAATCGCGTCGACATCGAATGAAACCGGTCCAAGTTCGGTGTCTGCAGCACGTCGTTCCCCATGCACGACAGATCGCCCATGCCCTGGTCGTCGGTCATCACCAGGATGATATTGGGCCGCGAACCGGCTAGCGTCTGGGCGGACACATCTTGTCCGACCGACCACACGGCGAACGCAATCAAAAGTCCGATCGAAAAGTAAACGTGGCGAATCTTCATGGTGATCGTCGCGGGAGCGTTGTGCGGTTTGTGGTTGCGGGCTCCGCATTCTAACGCGATCGGCTGACCCATTGTTGTCACCGGCACCGAGCGGAATGTTGGGAGGAAAGAGATCAGCGTTCACGTCCTGCCTACGCAACAGCGCAGGTCGCCTCTTTCTTCCCTTTCGCGGTTCAACCTCTCTCCCGCGCACCTGAGGAAATGCGCCTAGGCAATCAATTCGGGAATCAGCTCGCCACCGAACTGAGAGAGTTGCTTGTAGCGGCCGCCATGGAAATAGGTCAGCTTGTTGTCGTCCAAACCCAGCAAATGCAGCATCGTCACGTGCACGTCGCGAATGGGATGGACCACCTCGACCGCCTCGGCGCCAATCTCATCCGTCGCGCCCACGACGGATCCCGCCTTGGTGCCGCCGCCGGCAAACCACATGTTCATGGCGTCGACGTTGTGGCCACGCCCCAGCGCCGTCACTCCGCCCCGATAGTTGTTGTCGGGTGTGCGACCGAACTCGCCGGTCCACACCACCAAGGTGCTGTCCAGCAATCCCCTTGCCTTCAAGTCTTTGATCAAGGCTGCAATCGGCTGGTCAACGCTAGCAATGCGTGACGAGTGGCCACGTTCAAGGTAGTCGTGACTGTCCCAGCCACCGGAGAAGATCTGCACGAAACGAACGCCCTTCTCGACCAAGCGACGCGCCATCAGGCATTGCCTCCCAAACGCCGATGTCTCCTTGCGATTCAGGCCGTAAGCCTCCTGAGTTGCAACCGGTTCACGGTCGATGTCGACAATCCCGGGCACAGCCATCTGCATCCGATAGGCCAACTCATAAGTCTCCATCCGCGCCTTCAGCTCGGTGTGCTGCGGATGCGAATCAGCATGACGCTGGTTCAACTTCGCCAGTTGGTCCAGCGCCTTTCGCTGGTGCCCGCGGTTCTTGTAGCTGGGTGGATTGAGATCCAAAATCGGCGAGCCGACACTGCGAAGTCGAGTGCCCTGGTATTGAGGTGGTAGGAAGCCGTTCGACCAGTTGGCCGGTCCGGCTTGAGGAAGGGCCAACTCGGTCATCACCACGTAACCAGGCAGATTTTGGTTCTCGCTGCCCAGGCCGTAGGTCGACCAGGCACCCAAGCCGGGATCGCCACCAAGGCGACTCCCGGTGTTCATATGCAGCAGCGCTTCGGGGTGATTCAGCGACTCGGCTTGGCAACCGCGATAGACGCAGAGCTCATCCGCCACTTCCGGATCAGCAAGGTGCTTCCACTGGTCCGACATCTCGATTCCCGAGTTGCCGACCTTTCGCGATTTGAATGGGCTGCCGACATAGAACCGCTTTCCGGTCGCCAAACCGGTCGTTCGTGTCGACTCCTTCAAGTGCAAGGCACTCAGTTCAGGCTTGGGATCAAAGGTATCCACCTGAGACGGACCGCCTTCCATGAACAGCATGATCACCGCCTTCGCTTTGGGCGGAATCATCGGTTCTTTAACCGCCATGGCACTTCCTGCGGACGACTTCGACTCGCCAGCCTGCAAGTCAGTCAGCGCAAGCGCACCCAATGACGCGCCAAGACCGTACAAAAACTCGCGACGGCAGTTAGTAGACATATAGAAACTCGTTCGAATTCAATAACAGCAAACAGACGTCCGCCAGTGCACGCGTGTCGGAGTCGACCGTCCAAGGCTTGGCATCGGGGACATAGTCCTCAAAAACATTGAGTTTTTCGATGAACTCGAAGGGCTCACCCGTAAACTCTTCCACCAGCGAACGCGTGACCTGAGTTGGGTATTCAATCGGCGTGGGAGGATGGTCCGCATGATACGTCCGCATCTCTTGCAAATACGCCAGCAGGTCTTCTTGTTCGGTCGCAGTCGGCGGACGACGATACGCCAACTGCAAAGCGCGGCGAATCCACTGACGCGGACTGTCTGGCTTCTCTCGCTGCAAACGCATGGCAAACGCGATCGACCGATCAGTCATCACATCACTGTTGAGCAGCGTGAAGGCTTGCGGTGTCACCGAAGCGGTCTCGCGAAGCTCGCACGACTCGTTCGGGTTGGGCAGGTTCATGACCTCCAGAAACGGGTCGGCTTGCCCGCGAACACGGTAAGCATAGATCGACCGTCGGTTTCGCTCTTCCGGAGTACGTGATGGCTGATGAGCGGGTGCGATCGAGAACTGAATCATGCGAGGCTGGAGCGCCACTTCCATGTTGATTTCAGGCATGATCGGCACACCTCCCATCTCTCGATTCAATTCGCCCGTCACCATCAACGCACTATCGCGAAGCTCTTCGGCGGTCAGACGCCGGGCCGGGAAGTGGGAAAGCAACCGGTTGTCCGGGTCGGCCAACGACTGCTTGGACGAGTCAGCTGGCACGTGCGACCGGCGGTAAGCGTCGGTCGCCAGGATCATCCGGTGCAAACGCTTGACTTTCCAGCCGTGGTCGATGAAGTCTGCAGCCAACCAGTCCAACAACTCTGGATGTGACGGCTTGGCTCCCTTGGC
>JBCCUO010000441.1:0-4377 GCA_039196805.1 Planctomycetota bacterium
ATCAACGATCCGGACCCGATCGACGATCCCTCGATCACCGGAACAATCCCGAGCGCCGAAGAGATCGGAAACCTGCTGTCTCAGCTGGCTCCGGCGCCAACCGCCCCTGCCACCCCAAGCCCCGCGAACGACAGCGACAGAGCTGCCGTCGCGGGCGGGGACGCAGCGGCGGCAACAGCCAGCGGCGATGCTGGATCGATCGATGACGATGTGGAGAGCCTCAGTGACGAACTTCGTGAAGCGTTCCTGGATGATGCAGGGCGTTGCATCGGAGTGATCGAGGAGTGTGTGCTCAAGCTGGAAGGCGAGCCGCAACACCGCGGATCGGTCGACCAAATCCTTCGAGAGCTGCACACGATTAAGGGTGCATCTGCCAGCGTCGGAATGACTCGGCTGGCCGATTATGTCCATCACTGCGAGGACAACATCCGCGATTCGCTGCAACAGGATCAACTTCCGGCGGTCGCTGATCTCTTCACGCAATTGGATACGATTCGCGGTGCCGCCAATAAGCTGCTCCCGGAAGCAGCCCAGGCTGGCAACGACGCAACACCCAACGGTGCTCCCGCCGCGTCGCCGGCCCCCATCGACGACTGCGGCCACGACGACGACACCGTCCGAGTGAAAGCCGCCCAGCTCAACCGATTGATGGACATGCTGTCCGAGTTGCTGTTGTTGCGAAATCATCGCGACAGCCAGCTGACTGAAATGAAAACGATCCAGCAAGAGCTGCTCAACAGCGTTTCGCGAATGCGCATCTTGGGTGACGCCTGGCAGATGGGTGCACGTGCCAATGATCTGTCAGGCGACGGCGGTGTGGTCCCTGGCAAGCTGCCTTACCTGGCTGAAGTGGCCAGCGACGTTTTGGAGTCGGCACAGCGTATTCGGGACGTCAGCCGTCCGATCGAGGAAAACAACTCGGCAATCTCGACCTTCATTCGTGATTTCCGTCAGGAATTGGTCCAACTGCGTCGACTGCCGATCGCCGGACTGTTTCGTCGGCTACATCGCGCGATCAGTGATGCTGCTCGTGCCGAGGAAAAGCAAGTTCGATTCGTGACGCTTGGTGATCAGACCGGCATCGAGCGTTCGTTGCAGGAACGCGTGTACGAGCCGCTGATGCACATTGTCCGCAACGGCGTCAGTCATGGGATCGAAACACCCGCGGAACGCGAAGCAGCTGGCAAACCGGCTCACGGTACGCTGACCATCGAGGCCCAATCCGGTCCCGACCTGTTGACCATCGAAGTTCGCGACGATGGCAAGGGACTTGACTACGAAGCGCTTCGCCGACGCGGGATCGAACGCGGATTCATCACCAGCGGCCAGGCGGTGTCACGAGAAGAGCTTGCGCAGCTCATCTTCCGACCCGGTTTCTCCACGCGGGAAGTGGCCAGCGCGATCTCCGGCCGCGGTGTCGGCATGGATGTCGTGGCCTCAACGCTGAATCGAATGCGTGGCTGGATCCAAATCGAATCCGTTCCCGGTCACGGGACAACGATGCGCGTCAACGTTCCCATTCCATCGCTGATCCAGCACACGATGGTGTTCCGCTGTGCAGGACAACTGTTTGCCGTCCCAATGCAGTTCGTTCGGGTTGCCGGCAACCCGAAAGCAGGAACGCCAACGGTCGACTTCGCGGAGATGTTGGGCCATATCCCCGACCCGGGCGAACCACGTGAATCGCTACTGCTGGCGTGCGGAGTGAACTCAACGGTGGACCGCAAGGACGAGTCAGCGCGACAGGGCGATGCCGGTCCGCGAGAACGCCACCTAACTCTCAAGATCGACGAAGTGGTCGGACCCGAGGAAGTGGTTGTGCGTCCGCTTCCGGCGCTGCTGCGTCAGCACCCCTATTGCATCGGTGCCACACTATCGTCCGAAGGCACGGTGGTTCAGGTGCTGGACACGAATCAACTGATGGGATGGGCGGGTCAACAGAGCCCCGTCAGCAGCGATGCGGTGACGGACCTGCTGGCCGCGATGGAGGGCGGAGGTAGCGTGGTCAAGGAAGCCAGCGGTTTCGTCCCGACCGTGTTGGTCGTAGACGATTCGATGAGCGCTCGTCGTCGCCTGATTCAGCTTCTGACCCGCTTTAACGTGAACATCATCGAAGCCAACGATGGCACCGAAGCACTCGATCGGTTGGAGAGCGAACCGGTCGACGTCGTCTTCACCGACCTGGAAATGCCAGGCATGGATGGCTTCGAACTGTTGTCGCAGTTGAAGAGTGATCCTCGTCACCACGGAATCCCAGTGACGATGATCACCAGCCGTACTGAACCGGAAGTGATTCAACGCGCCGAGCAACTCGGCGCGCTTGCGTGTCTTCCCAAACCCATTGCCGAAGGTCGGCTGGACGAAATCGTCCAACATCTTGCCGTCCTGCAGAACGCACTGGAGGTGCGTTCGTAACCGTGGTCCCCCCTGCGAGTCTTCTCGCACCGTCGGCGCTCGTCGCCGGCGGTGTCGAGAAGCCGCGTGGCCGACCGAAACTGACGTTTCTCCTCCTCGTCCTTCTTTGACTCTTCTCGAATGGGCCGGACCAATGAGTGACAAGAAAGTGCTGGTCATCGACGACAGCTCGACGATCCGAAAACTGGTTGACAGCCACCTCAGCCCCGCGGGCTATGCCGTGACGATGGCTGCCAATGCGGAAGACGGCTTAGAGATTGCTGAGGACCTGCAACCCGATCTAATACTATTGGATCACCAACTGCCTGGAACCACCGGTTTCGAAGTCGCGACCAAGCTTTCGCAGATTCCGGCGCTAGCCGGAGTCCCTGTCGTCATCAGTTCGACGCTGCGAAAAAAGGCGTACGTCGAATATGCCGAATTGGACAACGTGGTCGACATGTTGCCCAAGCCGTACACAGAAGACCTGCTTCGAACGACGGTGGCCAATGCGATCGAGACCGCCGCGATGGTCGTCTCGTCACAGTCCAACGGAACTGCGGTGCCGGAAATCATCGGCGAGGCTGGTGAAGCTGACCTGACCGGTTCCCTGTCATCGTTCGGGCTTCGCGAAGTCTTGGACTTTCTCAACAACGGCCGCAAGAACGGCGTCCTGGAAGTCGAAGCGGAACGCTTTCGATTGTGGTTCTACTTGGGCGATGGCCGGCTCCAAGGTGTCTCGGCGACCGGGCTCAGCGAGGCGGAAGTTGACGCCATCACGGATCGTTTGCCGCACTCGCTGACCAACCTATCCGCCGTGCTCCGATTGACGATCAACGGTCGCGGCAGCGCGGAAATCGACGGGCTGGTCCAGCTATTGGATCAAAAGGTGCTGGACCCGCGGCTTACCGCATCCCTGTTGCGCTTTCAGGCGGCCGCCCTGATCGGTTTGGCCTTTGATCGACCGCTGAAGTCCTATTCCTTCACCACGGGAGCCGGCTTCCCCGCCCTGCATCGTGATCTGCCGCTGGACGCGAGCCTCTTGTCGCTACTGGTCGAACACGCCATCCACGTTGATCAAGACGGCTGGCAGCAACTGAGCCAAGATCAGACGTTCGCAAGACGCAACATTCGCGGCCAGAACCTTGATCGTGCCGGTCTCTCCGCTAAGCACATGAAGATCATGAATTCGCTAGCCGAACCGGTCGCCGCCCAACATCTTAGCGAAAGGCTGGGATGGTCCTTGGAAGAAACGCTGCGCGTCCTGCGGGGATTCGTCCAAGCGGAGTTGGTCGAACTCCGCGCGGTGACGGGCAACGGCAAGGTCGTTGTCTTCGAACCGGTCGCCGCCAACGCTCGGACCGCCAAGTCGGACTTCGAACGCAACTCCGGCGCGTTCGCTGTAAAGGTTGTTCGCGACCCGCTCGCGTTGCAACTCTTGCTCCGCCGAACACAACCCGATGCGATCGTGTTCGACGCCGAACAGCCGGCGCAGCGACAAACGATTGCCGAGTTGGTGTCGGCCGGTGCCTTGGCCGAGTCAACACTCACAATCGCGATCGGTGGCGGTGCCGAACTGGCTCCGGAGCTTGGCTTGGTGCCCAATGCGTCCATCTCGCGACCCTATACGGCGCGGGAAACCCTGCAATGGATTGGCGAAGCGATGCAGTCGGCAGGCACTTCCAACGCCGCGGTCGAACCGCCAGCGACCAGCCATGCACCTGAAGCTCACCGTGACGAAGCCCCCATTCCCACTACCGTCGTCGAAACGTCGGAAGCAGCCTGTACTCCCGCCTCCCACGAGGTCCTGTCATGAGCGATACCAAACTGACTTGCCAGGTCGTTGCCCGTTCGCCCAGTGGCCAATCGGCGCAGCACGTGTTCAAGGCTGGCCACAGCGTGTTCGCCGGAGCGACCGAGAGCTGCGGACTGCAGCTGCACGGTGGCGATGTCTCGGGACTTCACTGCCTGATGATCTGGGAA
>JBCCUO010000442.1:0-4374 GCA_039196805.1 Planctomycetota bacterium
ACATAGCCGACGTTGCACGGGAATTCGGTTGCTTCCCGAACGACACTAGGTGAAGATCGGTGCACCCCGCTCTCTCGGTAGAGCGCAACGGCTCTTCAGTCCTTCTTACGACGCCCATTCCAAGCTCATGGATCTCTGGACCGCCGAACCGTGGGGAGTAGCGATCGAGAGTCAGGGAAGCGAACAGCTTCTTCAGATTCAACTACCTTTTTTACTCATTGGTTCGCATCCGCTCTGTGAAGTGCAGATCGCTGGGACCAGAGTTCCGGCGGTTGCCTACGCCGCCTTCTGCTTCGCGGATGCCGTTGAGGTTTGGCCAGTTGCTCCAATCGCATTCCCCGTTTGGGGATCGATCAATGCATCGACCGAGTTGTTGGTCGGTGGAAGGCGACTCCGCTTCCGACATGCCTCTCTAGATGGAAAGTCGCCGCCAGATGGAGACGTGCCCAACGAGTGGCCAAGCATCCATTCGCCTGAACTCCCCCAAATCTCGATTCGCTGGGAAGGCGAGCGTCGCCTGAAGCGGTTGACGCGTCGCGTCACAATCTATGGCGACGAGCATCCCAGCACGTTGCGACTGCACGACCAGGGCCTGGCGCGGTGCGACCAAGCGATGATTGCCGCGGAAGAAAAGCTCTACCTGGTCAACTTGAATCCCGAACACGCGGATCACCCTCCCGTGAGGCAACTAGGGGAATCGCCCATTCAGGTCGGTCAAACAGCATTGGCGCTCAGTAGGGAAACGGCCAAAGCTGCCGAATTGGATGACTCTTCGGCGAACAACCTGCTTCGTCAGGTCGCGACGGTCACACAAAACGAGAGGCCCAGTGCGATTGCGGATGCCGCTCCGACCTCGGAGGCACGCTCGATGGCCATCGCAGAGGTGCTTGGTTCCGCGAAGATGGCCAATCCTGAGGCGTTGACGTCTCAGGTCACCGACCGGCTTGTGCACATCGACCAGGCGAAGCTGGCGCGTAAGCGGGTCTTTCGGACCTTGCTCTACAGTGCCGGATTCGTGGGCACTGCGGCCGCGTTGGCTTGGATTTTCCTAGCATTGCTACTTCCCACGTTGGCTGAAATGCGAAGGACAGACTTGAACGAGCAGGCAGCCCCCCATTCCGTCATGCTGGGAAACTGAGCAAAGACCAAGAGCTCATTCGCATCGCAGGGCTCTCCAGCGTTCCAACCGTCTGCCGGGAACGGAACGGATGGTTGCAAAAAGTCTCAGCTCGAAGCGCGAGCGAGACGGACTTTGCCCATCGCCAGCGCCTCTGGCAGAGAACCGTGCTCTCGTTTTGGCAGGAATGCTTAAGTCAACGAGCAGGAAGCCAGGCTGCACTCACTGGTATCGGCGCACCTGCGGCCCCATTGACGTTGCCGAATACTACCCGAAAGGACTAAAAGAGATTAACCAGAAGAACCAATGGCATTCGGTCGGACGAGTCTCTGCACGAAGACTCACCCGCTGCGTAGAGTTGGACTGGGACACGGCGGTTCAATCGAGACTGCGGACATATCGTTTTGCGGTGAAACGCTAGAGACGAATGTGCGTGTTTGTCGATCTTTCAAAGGTAGGTGGTCTGTTTTGGTCCACTTCCGTTTTTGACGGCACGACCGATCGTTCCTGGACGGGAAGTAGCTTGACCGGCTGAGTGGTGATGAACATGTCGAATCCGATCGTCCTGCTATCCATGCTCGGTATCGGGATGGTAGCGTGCAGCCTGATCGTGATCATGCTTATCAAGCGTGCCCCTGTGTGCGACTACGACGACGGCAGTGAATTGTCTTTGGATCAGAACGCGGCCGAAGCAGACGAGAGTTCGCAGGCGTCCCGGAATGACCGCGAAAGAAGGACGGTCACACACTCCGCGTCGGCACCGTCCCGTGCGGTGGTCTATGTGCCTCGCGTCAGTGGACCGAGCAATCGAATTGGCAGCGTTCGGCTGCCGCGCTGATAATGAGTCTCAGCGGAAAGCCCCAGCAACCGGCGTTTGCACAGGCGCTACGCGGGTGATCAGCTGGCGTTTCGTTGGGCCCTCTCGCTCGCGCTTCGGGCTGAGAGTTTTTGTCGCGACTACTTGGCAGCGTTGCCCGATACGCAGGCCCACGTGTAGTAGCCTTGGATGCCCGCAGCCGACCCCACGATGTGATCGCGTTCCAGGATCTTGCGAAAGTGACGTCTGGTTTCTTCCGGCCAGCGATAGGCTGCCAGGTCCTTCTGCGGAATCGCCTCGCCGAAGTACTGGTCGTACAGATCGGTCCCGCGATGCTCATGAAAGCTTAGGTACAGGGCCACGGCCGGATTGCCATTGGCATACGGACAGTCCGACAAGTCCCCAATCTGATTGAATCCCATCACGCGACGATATAGTCGGGCGTGCTTGGGGTGAGTGACCGCCACGAGGCCATCGTAGCCGCGTGCGTAGGCCAACTGGGCAAGCAGTCGCCCCAGCTGGGCAAATGTGTCGATGAAGCGAATCTGGGACTTGCGCTCGTCGGCCAATGAACCGACCTCGGCAAGACGAATCCCCTGGTCTCGCAGCTGATTGATCTGCTGGGGATACATCGTTTGCATCGGAAGGCCAAGCTTGCCGTCACCAAACAGCGACACCGTCGACGTGATCTTCCCTCGATGCCGAGCGACCAAGACTTCGCTGGTGGGCAGCAAGTGATGCGGGGTCAATCGAATGCCGCTCGGCTTCTGCGATACTAATCCAGCCTGAAAGTAGGACTGGAAGATCAAGCGAAACGCGTCGGACAGGTCTGCTTGGGAGCGCGCCAGTCCAATACCGAGCTCCGGCGGGCTCGATCGTCTCGCGTTGCGTGGTTCAGCGAGCGCGTTGAACATAGGGGGCGACGATCAGATTCTTTCGAGAACGAGTGCGTCGCAAACTCGATGCTCGACGACGCATTGCCGATCCTGTCCCCCCAGACAGTCCGGCAGCTATCGAACGCTAGGTCACGTCGTCGTGGCTGGTCGCCCGGATGCATCGCAACGACTAGCCAATTTGCAGCGAACGCAACCGGCTTTAGCGGTCGCACCGGCGGTGCGGCCTTCAAGGAAGGTGCTGTCCCAAAGTCGCCGACTGCTCCAGCGTTTGCTACGCCGCGCTCTGTGGCCCTCGTCGTGCGTGTTCGCTAGTCGTAGCCAAGTGTTGAACTGGCAACCCCTCGTCCCGCAAGCCGCGGAGCGGCGACATGAGAAAGCCTGGGGCGCGAGCCCCAGGAATCGAGCCGCCCCATCCCCCGAAAGCTGCGGAGCAGCGACAGGAAGGAAGACAACTAAGCGGGCGTTTTGTCAACGTCCTACGTCGCGAGGTTGCGCGGCCTCCCGAGCACGAAAGCCTTCTGCCGCTGTATCGACGTCCCGAGCCGTGAAACCAAGGGGTCCTAACCAGCAGCGTCAGCGAAGGATCGCCGCTGACGGCAACCGCCGCGAAAGCGGCCTGGACAAACGGACGTGCGGTTGGCCCTGAGGAAGTTCATGTCTGTTGACCCAGCCGTCCCGGCTGGGTTAGGCAAGTCGCCGGGCCGTTGGCCCTACCAGGCGGCCGCGGAATGCAGCTCGACCGCTCGCACCGGGCTTGCCCCGGTGTAGCGATTAACCGCGAAGCGGTCGTTGCAAGACGGCTCGGCTCGCCTTCACTCGCTGTTGCGCGCGATCCGCATGGCGACGATGACCAACGCCGCGACTACCACCGAAAGCACCAGAGAGGGAACCGCGATCGGCACTCGTTCAAGGAGCAATAGTGGCAGCGCCACCGTGATCATTCCACCACCAATGAAGGGTGCGGTCAGCGGCGCCGCCAACGCGTAGTCCTCCGCCGCACCCGAGCGGAGTTTGGGATCAATCACGCGAAGCAACACGAAGCCGGTTGCGGTCGTCCCCGTCGACATGCCGTAGTTGATCAGTGCCAGCGGGAACCAATAGCGACGCGGCAAGATCCGGGGTGCCAGGATGCATAGACAGAGCATCGCCCACAAACAGCCGCAAACGAAGATGATCGAGAACGGCAACAGCAGCGCCGCGACCGCTTTCAAGTTCAACGTGGTGATGGCCGCAACGACCAGCAAATCCATGGCGGCTGCCGAAAGCCGACCGATGGTGGCGGCATCGATTCGATCAAGAATTCCGATCCGTGTCATCACCAATCGTACAAACCAACCACCGAACAAGGTGTAGATGAACAGAGGCAAGTCACCAATGATGTTCGCAAGACTCAGACGCTGGTCCAACTGCTGGCGTGCCTGGTCGACCACGACTTGAGTCTCATCGGGTCGCAACGTCTCAGCGAACCAAACGACCATTGCCTGGGCGGCCAACCCGACAGCCAACGCAAGTGCCAACCACATCGCTTGTAGCAGCAGCGGATC
>JBCCUO010000443.1:0-4362 GCA_039196805.1 Planctomycetota bacterium
AACTCGTATTTGATAGGCTCCGGTGCCAAAGTGAGTCGGAATGGAAACCGACCAATCGTAGCGTGAGGCCAGCACAGACAGCGTGGCGTCTTGGCTGGCTCGAGCTTGAACGCGAAGCTCCCGCGCAGTGGTCAAACTCCGCGTCCAGACGACTTCGGTTTGCTCGTTCGTCGACCGAATCAAGTCGACCTTCAGTGGTTCCTTATCGCCAAGATTGCGTGACTGCACCTGGAGACGCAGGGTCCCATTGGGCGTGACGAACGATTTGCAGTCCAGGTGAATTGAAGGGGTGCGATCCCAGTCCAATTGGACGGTCCCAGGTCGTCGCGGAAAACGACCCCGAAGATGGCAGTAACCAGGATCACCATTGATCGAAACCGGAAGATCCAAAATCGGTTCGGCACCTTCGACGAAGCGAAGGTTGCGGACCGACATCTTAGCTCCCTCACTGCCCGTCAATGTCGTCTCCAGCTTCGACTCGGCGTAGTCGATCATCACGTCGGTTGCTGCCGGTTCCAACTGCAGTCGCAAACGCAGTCCCGACAGATCGTTAAGTGGATTGATTGTCTCGTGCGTTGGATTGAACGTTGCCGTCAAGCGATTCTGCCCGGACGACTCAACGTGATACTCGGCCCAACCGGGCGATACAAATCGGATGGGGTCCAGCACGTCGTAGCCAACGTGCCACTGGGCCAAGGTTGTCTTCTTCTCTGCATCAGTGACCACGACCGTCAGATCACCGACAAGTCCGCCTGATGATGGGGCCGATCCCGCGTCGCCGGACTGGGCTGGTTTCTTCTTTGCGGGGGGGAACTCGATGAGGGACCGAGTCCCGGACTTGCTGGCAATCGGCGTTGATACGAGCCTATGTCCATACTCATCACGGACCTGAACCACCACGGATTTGATGCTTGGGTCGCCGCATGACAAACGCCAGAACATGGGTTGTTCCATCCGATCCGGCCAATGCGGCAAAGTGACGTGTCGACCGTTGATGATCGCTGTCGGGCCAAAATCGATTGCGATCGATGGGGCGGCCGGCTGCGCGTCCATCTTCAGCGGAATCAACCGCTCGTGGAATCCGCATCGCAGATGCAACCATGCGCCATGCAATTGAGTGCCCGGCGAAATTCCCGCGGTTTCGGTCAGCTGGAACCGAATCGTCTGATGTTGCTTCGCGTTTAACGTCCCCGATGACGGATGAGCCTTCAAACTGGATGCGGCTGGCTGAAACACTTCAAACTGAATCGGCTCCGCGTTCCCGGTGTCGTCATGATGAGTAATCTGAATGGACTGAGACATATGGTCCCAGTTCAGGCCTCGAATCGATCCATCGATTTCGATGGGGACCGATTCGCCGTCCGGCGCGATTCCTTGTCGGTCAGCAATCCGGCGATAACTCTGAATCGAAGCCACGGTGCAATTCGTCGACACGAAGTGCCGCCACCAATGGTCGGCGATCCGCTGGCTACCCTCCATGACTTTGTCAATCTTGCGATTCAGTGCTATCGTGTCCCAAGTTTGACCCTTGCTTTCTTGCTGTTCGAAGTGACGTTCCGACTGATTGTATGGCGATCCGCTTCCCGAAGAGACTTCGACATCCGCTGCCGATTCAAGGTACGCCTCACGGTGACCTGGTGAAATCGCGATCGACAGCATGTTGGTTGGGCGAGAGTTCTTGCGCCGCAAGGTATCGGTTCTTTCCGCGATCACCGCTTCCCAGGACCTTCGCAACGACTCGCATGTCTGCCGAACCAGTCCCAATTCGCCGGCCAGCAACGTGCCGTGATGGCAGGCATCTCGTCGCAGTTCATTCAGCGATTCGATCACGGCATCCATGTCATCTCGCACTTGGTTAAGCGTCTGAGACTCCAGAGGACGCACGCCCGATTCCTGGTCGATTCGGATCGCGTTGGCGATCAACTCGGCCGTCCGGATTGCGGAAGAGATCTCCCGTTGGGCTGCCAGCGTGGCGGAGGCGACGCCAAGTCCTAGCGAAAGTTGTCGATCGATTTCTGCTGCGGACGTCAGCGCCGGGTTGTTGACCAATCGTTGCACCCGCGCCAGCTGACGCGCCGTCGAGTCGGCGTTGTGCCCCAGCAGGGCGATCGCAGCCGGATCTTGTCCGATCAGGTCTTGAAGTCGATACAGCCGAAGAACGTGGCCAATCCGCTTGCTGTCCACGTCCATATTCAGCAATCGCTTCATCGCGTCCGTTGCCGGATATTCAATCGGTTGTGGCCAGGCTTGCGAAAGCTGAACCAGGAATTCCAATGTGGCTCGATCGACACGGCTACCGGCGTCCAACGTTCTCAGAACGGCAGCCAAACCCACCGCGGGAGTCTGATTCGGCAGCTTGCCAACGTAGGACTTGATCGCCGCCTCGATCGCTTCGGAGCGTTTCTCCGCAGCCGTGCTACGCAGAATTTCCGTGCGATTTTGCATCAACGCGGTAGCGTGGTCGTCGACGGACTGTTGATCCTTGATCGCGAGTTTCGCTTGAAAGCACGGCTGCACTGCCGCCAAGCGAAGCGAGTCGGGTCGACGATGGCAACGCTGGGCAATCAGCGACTCAAGCTGGATCGAAACGTTCGACTCGATGTCTTTCAAACGCCGACGCAGGCTACGATCGGGTTCGCCCCTTCGCCACCGTGACTCCAGCTGGCACAGACGCGTCGCCCAGTAATACGCAAGCGATTGCGACCAGGGCTGGTCGTCACGCTGAGTGTATTGCTGGTAGTTCCGCCAAGCCTCGCCAAGCCATTGCGGATAGCGCGGGCGGAGGTCTGGACGTGTACCGTCGATCTGGCAGAGCACAAATGGGTTGGATCCCGAAATCAGCTGAATCTGCTGCGGCAGATCGCGCTGCTCTGACGCGTGCGCAATTCGAGGCCGCGCCCACCGCACAGCTTCGCGCAACGTGACACGTCCGTTGTCGTCCGAGTCCGCGTTGCCCGCCATCAGAGCCATTGTCAGATAGTGACTGAGCAGCGTCCGAGGGCGAGCCACAAATGCCCGGGCCGCGGCAGTACCGTCCGATGACAACAACACATGACCATGAAAGGTGTCCGCGCGCGAGAGGGATCGCCGGACAGCTTGGTTCAGACGAGTGAGGCGGGGACCAGAATCGCCGCGGTCGGAAACAAGTGGCCAGTGCACATCCAGTACAATCAACTGATTGGCGGCGGGGCATTTCGCCACCGCCTCCAGGACCTCCGAAAGCGTCAGCGTTGTTCCCGGATCCGCGGACACCAGCAGCACCTGATCACGCTCGACGGTCGCCCGAGCGGAAACGTGCAGAACCAGTTGGTCTTCATGCCGACAGCTGTTGATGGCGGTTCGCCAACCGTTGGCCGACGTCGGCTCGAGTTCAAGCAATGGTGCAAAAGTATCGGCGGCCTCGCCGGATTTGCCAGCTGCCGAAGGATCGACGTCGGTGTTTGTCTCGTTCTTCGCGTCGTCGCTCGCGCCGTCAGTGACTTCGGCATCGCTAGCTGATGAGGGCGACTCGCCCTCCTTGGCGTCTTCGTTACCGCTGGAGATCGGTCCGGATGCGTTCGAATTGGATACTTCGATCTCGTGCGCTTGATCGGGAGAGGCCAGCGAATTGGCCGGCCACAGTCCGAACATGCGATCGACCGATGGGAGGTGCGGGCCATCAACGCCGAAAGTGTCCTGGTCAGGAGGATCCAGGTACAGCCCGACCAACACCACGCGAGGCTTGGGTGCAGGCAGCGAAGCGACTGCGACCAGTGTTCCAAGCAGGGAGGCCAGCAAGCAACTCAAGAGGGCGATGCGCCGACCGCGCGAACCGGACGGATTGCCGTCCCTTCGCCAGCGTGCGGCGACCGCAGGCTTTTCGCAGGATGTCGTCTCGGAAGTGTCCGTTGATGCGGTATCCGTCATGACTGAGCACCCGCGTAAGTCACCGCGAGATCCTTTTTCCCCTGACCAGAGACGCGGTCAGTAGCATTGCTGACGGCAGCACGCGATCCCTCGGTCCCCTTACTGGAAGGAAAAACAACGTGTCCGCCTGACGTTTGCGCGTCCAGTTTGAACTGGTCGATGGAGATTAATTCGACGGAGTCCAGTGACTGTTCAACATCCTCCACCGACACTGGCCACTGCCTGAGCACGAATTGGCCATGAGTCCGATAGCAGCGTTCGTCTTCCCCCTCGATACGAAGGCCGCGGGTTCGCAGCCGATAGGCTGTTCCGGGCGGGCACTGCCCACGCAAGACCAAGCAAGGCTGTGGTTTGACGCTGCCGGATGCATCGGGAACCGAATGCACCTCGACGCCAGCCGAGACCAAGTCGATGTTTCCGTTGGTGACTTGCCATGACGCCGGCGCCAAATCGGCG
>JBCCUO010000444.1:0-4359 GCA_039196805.1 Planctomycetota bacterium
GCCACGCGTTGAATCGAGACAAAGGACGCGTTTCACCACTGTCGATATCGATCGACATCACTCCATGAGGCCAATTCGATACCAGGATTTCGCGGGTCCCGGGACGCCAGCATTCGTGAACGATCCATTCTCGTTTCGCCGCGTCTCGCTGGTAGACCAAGCGATGGTCGCTGCCATCTCGGCGCGTGACCCAGATTCGCCGGTCGTAGGGTCCACCGTATCGCAACACGCTTGAGTCATCAGGATGAAACTGAGGGTGACCGATCGATTCATTTTCACACGCAACGTTCACCTCCCCCGTTTCCGTGTCGATCAGCAATAGCCTCCCGGCGTTGTCCTTCCGCACTGGGATCGCCCAGTAACGGTCTTCACGGCTCAGAGAAGTCGTTCCCATGCCGGCACCCACCATGCCTGGCGACTTGGACGCACCTTCAAAGTCGACCAATTGCTGCTCGCGAAGGGTGGACAATTCCAATCGCCAACCACCATCACGGGTCGTGAAAAAGAGGTAGCGGCCATCGTGGGAAGGATGCAGCGACCACTCGTTGAGGTCCTCTCGATCGGTCAACTGAATCAACTGTCCGCTGCTGCGGTCTTCAGCAAAGCACTGCGCTGCGCCGGTACGGTGCGACACGAAAAACATGCGTTGCATGGCATCGTCATAGGCCGAAACGTAGTAGAACGGATGATGATGAATCGATGGGTCGGCGGTCACTTGGCGGATGCGAACGCCGGTCTCTGGATCTTGGTAAGACTTCGATTCTGAAGGCCACACATCCCCCTTACCCATCGCTGTGTCCCTTCGAATGTAGTTCGTCCGTCGCCTGGTTCTTGCCAAACAACAACCGCTCAGCATTGCCAAACAGGATGGCGGTCCTGTGTGCCTCGGGAAGCTCCAAATCGTCAATGGCTCGCAGTGTTCGGCGGATGTACCCCGGACCCTGCTCCGGGTCAAAGGGTGAGTCGGTTGCGAACAGCATTTGTTCGATCCCAAAGAAGTCAATCGCGCAAGCGATCGCTGCAGAGGATCCGAACGACGCAGTGTCGGCATGAAAACGACGGAACGCAGAAATGGGCGGTTCGACTAGATTCGTGGCCACCGCATCGGAAAGGTGTGGGGGATTACGCGTGCCCAGCAACCGTAAACCAAATTCGATTCGACCGGACATCATCGGTATGGTTCCCCCACAGTGGTGCGTAATCACCGTCACGTCTGGCCAACGATCGAATAGGCCTGCAAAAACCAATCGCCCCATGGCGACACTGGTTTCGTGTGGCCACCCCAGCGCCCACCACAGATCGAATTTTGACACGTCTTCACCAGCGTAATCCGCGAAAGTCATCGGACGCACCGGGTGCAACCAAACCGGGCACCCGAGTGACGCAACGTGCTCGACAACGGCCAGCGTCGCGGCGTGGTCCAGCGCCTGGCCGGTGACGTTCGTGTAGACCTGGATGCCGACCGCGCCCAGTCGTTTCACTGCCCGATCGGCTTCGGCACAGGCCGCCTCGGGTGCATTCATGGGAAGCGATGCGATCCATCCGGGAAACCGGTCGGGGTAAGATGCCGACATCTCCACTAGCGCATCGTTGGCAATCCTCGCCAATTTCGGTGCTTGGTCCGGCGTCGCGATCGACTCGATGGTGGGTGAGGCCAAGCTCAAGACTTGGCAGTAGCCGGGGAATCCGTCCATCATTCGCAAGCGGCTTTCAACGTCCACCATCACAGGCATCTGTTGGGCCCGCTGGAACATGGTCATGGGTCGTTGCAGCAATTGATTGGCCGCCCGGCAAAAATCAGGTGGCAGGCAATGGCAAAAAACATCCAACGCCCGAACGGACTCCGCGGAGTCGTTGTTGGAGCAGCCCATCGTTGATGTCTCGGTCACCGCACAACCTCATAGTTGATCGCTCTCAACTCGTTGCGGATGCGATCAATCTCGCTTGGTCCAAGCGGACGCACCGGACGGCGGAAATGAGGGCTTGGAAATCGGCCCATCAGCCATCGCGCCACTTTCATCCGTTGATGGGCGTCACACCCAGGTTCGCCAAAGTTGTAGACGATGCGAGCGAGCGGAGCGACCGTCGCCTGAGCCTCATGAGCCCGACGCAGATCTTCGTCCAGTGCCGCGTGCACAAGCTCAATCATCAGCTCCGGAACGAATCCCGCGAAACCAATGAGTGCTCCATCACAACCGTTGACCAAAGTTGACAACAAGAACTCATCGTGACAAGTCACAATGCTCACCTCGGGTGCGGCGTCCTTGAGCCGGTCATAATCCCACTGCCAACGAGCAAGGTCTCGGGTGCCCATCTTGATCATCTTGATGTGCGGGAGCTTCACCATCTGCAGCATCTCATCCAGCGAGTAACCTGCTTTGGTCCAGGCCGGATACTGGTGTACGACAATGTCGATGTCGGCACCCTCGGCGACGTCTTGAAAGAAGCCAACTGCCGTATCGCTCTTGCGTCCAAAGCGAAGCCAGTGATGAGGGGGCATCAGCAGAATCGCATCGGCTCCCGCATCCTTGGCGGCCTGAGCGTGTTCGATTGCCTCCAGCGACCCTTCGGCGGACACGCCCGAGATGACTTTGACAATGCCACCGGTTGATTGGTTGGCTTTGTCAACGCCCTGGCGAGTGATCCGCGTCACTTCGGCCCGTTCCTCCGGGCGTAGCGACATGATCTCACCGGTGTGTCCGTTGCACGTGACTCCACGGACGCCTTCGACGCTAGAAAGCTCTTCGATGTAGTCCAACAATCCCTGCTGATTGATCGACCCGTCTTGGTGAAAGGGACACAACGTCGCCGGGAACACTCCCGCCCACGGATGATCGGCCCAGTGCGGCATAAATGGAACCAAGTCAGAAGGGTGTTGATTGTTTCAATGAACTAAGATAGCCTCGGATGCTGACTTGTTCAATCACGCGTGAAGTTCAATTGCAAAGGGTGGAAGATGAATTCCGTTCAGCCCACTGTCCGCGACGTCGCTCGGGCCGCGGAGGTCAGCGTTGGAACGGTCAGCCGCGTGCTTCGGGGTGAACCGAACGTCGCCCAAGACACCGCGCAGCGTGTCCAGGATGCGGTGCAAAGATTGAACTATGCCCCCCTGCGTCGCAGGGCAACCTTGGACCGCGAGCGGCCACTATTGCGGAAGTCGATCGCGTTAGTGCTTCTGGGGATGGATCGGTCTCTTGAGACTTTGCCGTCAGTCGCCAGTGGAATTCACGGCACCGAATCCGCACTGGCGAGCGCCGGCGCCGAAGTGCTGTTGGCAGACCTGCCACTCGCGGACCATGTACCGCAACCGCTTTCCCGACGCCAGGCGCACGGTGTGCTTGCCAAGGGGGCACTGCAGACGATGTTCCTGGATCAAGTGGATCCGGAACTCGTTGCCTCGCTTCGAAAAACACCCACGGTCTGGTTTCTTGGTCGTCCTCAGGGCGCCGATTGGGGAGATGTCGTTCAGTCCGACGATGCAGCCGCGGGCCGACTGGCCGCGGAGTACCTGCTCGCTCGTGGACATCGACGCATGGCCATTCTGGATCCAAAACCAAGCCATGTGACACTGAGTCAGCGGTGCGCCAGCTTTGCGTGGCACGCCACCAACGGAGGCGCTCACGTCGAACACCTATGCGGGAAAAGGGTCAACGCTTCGAAGCCCACCTTGCCCCTGAAGTCCGTCGACGATCCGGAATCGATCGAGCGACTGGTGGTTCGATTGCTGAAGCTTCGCCGCAAACCGACAGCCATCTTTGTCCCGGCGGACTGTATTGCTGCGATGGCCTATCGCGCGTTCGCTGGACGCGGTCTGACGATCGGCAAAGACTTCAGTCTCATCTCGTGTAACAACGAGTTGTCCCTGCTGGCGGGACTGTATCCAGAGGTGACGACGATCGACATTCGAGCTCAGCAGATCGGTCGTCAGGCAGTCGATCAGTTGATCTGGCGGTTGGGCCATCCAAATTCACCGAACGTTTCCGTCTCGGTCGAGCCCCGCTTGGTGGAAGGCATGTCCGTCGCTGACATCTCAGGGTAGCCTCATGCGATTTCAAATCATCCTGTTCGCCGTGCTCTGCCACTTCATTGCCGCTGCTCCCGCACGTGCCTCCGATGGACCGCCTCTGCTGGCCGAAGGGTTCGTTGCTGACCTCGTTGCAACCGAACCACTGGTACGCAACCCTTGCGTGATGGCGTTCGACCGGCTCGGTCGCTTGTGCGTGGCTCAAGGACCTCAGTGGCGGAATCCGAAACCAGACACACCGGGGGACCGTGTCGACATCTTGATTGACGACGATGGCGACGGCGTGGCTGACCGAACCAAGACGTTCGCCGAAGGCTTTAACAGCGTCCAAGGAA
>JBCCUO010000445.1:0-4355 GCA_039196805.1 Planctomycetota bacterium
CGGACGACTGCAACATGAGAATGGCGGTCGCCACCTGCTGATCGGGTGGGACATCGAGGTCTCCAGCGGCGATCACTTGCATTCGATCGGCGACCCCGAAGCGATCCTCAAGACGGTTCGCCAAGACCACGGACATGGCAATCCCAGCGCCTGGACGATTCGGCTGACAGTTCGCCCGCCTCGTCAGTATCCCAAGGGCTGGCACGATGAAGACACCATCTTGGGTGACTTCCTGAGGGCGGCCGAGAATCACCGAAAGGCGGACGCACGTGAGCTGAACTTGTTGCCGTTCACGGAAGAGCATGTCTGCTCCGATGCGACGACCGGCTCCGGTCGCAGTGGATTGCCATCCACGGCGACAGGACTGCTGACCGATATCGCTTCGTCATCTCGAAGCGAGGTCTTGGATCAGGCCACTTTGCTAGGCGTGGAACTGCTCCGCGGCGGCAAGCCGAATTGGGTACGGAAACCATGAAGATCAAAGACATTCAAATCGATGGCTTCGGCGTCTGGACCGGCCTTTCGGTCGAATCGATGAACGAGAGCATGACGTTGTTTTATGGCCCCAATGAAGCGGGTAAAACGACGCTGATGCAGTTCCTCCGCGCGATGCTCTACGGCTTCACGCCCGAACGCCGAGGTCGCTATCTACCTCCATTGCATGGCGGTACTCCCGGAGGGGCGATGCGGGTTACAGGCCCCGGTGGCGGATACGAAATCCGTCGCCACAGCCAGGCTGCCGAGCAAGGTGTTACTGGGCAGTTGACGGTCACCGGGCAGGACGGACTTAGTCAGGGACAGCATCGGCTTGGAGCCCTGCTGGGCCAGATCGACGAACCGATCTTCACCAATGTCTTTGCGATCGGAATCCGCGAGCTACAAGAACTCAGCACGCTGGACGACACCGCTGCGGCGGACGAGCTTTACAAGTTGTCCAGTGGCCTGGATCGTGTGTCACTGGTCGATGTCTTACGGTCGCTACGCGGCGGACGTGCCGACTTAGTTGGCGGTGAGGATCATGACGAGGCCTCCGATCGACTGTCCGGTCTACTGACCGAGCGCGACCAGCTCCGCGACGAAGTCGATCGGCTGACGCGCGGTGGTCGTCGTTGGAGCGAACTGGCCACGCAGCGACGTGCCCAACAATCCGAAATCGAGCAACTGACCGATCGCATTGGGGCGTGGGAGAAAGAATCTCGCTGCGTGGAGACGGCGACCAGTGTTTTCGACGCTTGGCGTCAGCGGGAAGAGATCGCTCAACAGATTGATGAAATTGAAACTGAGGCTCAGTTGCCAGAAGATGCACCTGGGCAACTGATCCAGATCGAATCGATGATGGAGGAACGCAAGGGGAAGCTCGAAGACGTCAAGTCACGGCGACGCGATCTCCGCGACAAAGCTGAGCAGTTGCCCGTCAGCCGGCGCATGGTCGACCTGCAGGGCCGGATCGAGGCAGCCAGCGAGCAGGCGACTTGGGTCGAGGCCCTGGAAGAGCAAGTTGACCGGCTGGACGTGCAGATCGAAAAGGCGCGCAAGCAGCTTGATGCGGACGCCGAACGTATCGGGTTGGACGAAGACGAGCGTCTAGCACTGGCCGACGGTGACACTTCGTACCTGCCCGACCTGTCAAGGCAGACCTTGGCTAGCCTTTCCGGTCCCGCGAAGGCGGTCAAGGAACAACTGTTCCTGCTCAAGCAGGCCCGCAATGAAGCTCGCGAGGCGAAGGCCAAGTCAAACGATCTTGCGCAGCGTGTCAGCGAAACGTTGCAGATCACGGGGGCTTCTGACCTGCAGCAAGCGATTCGCAGCGAAACGGATTTGATCGCGCGATTGCGACAACGAATTCAGCTGAACGAACACCTGGAGAAGTTGCGACGTCACTATCGCGACTTGGAAAAGGAGTCGGTCGCCCTGACCACCGACGAGGTCGTTCCGATCGACCGGTTGCTGCCCTTGGGGCTGCCCTTCATCGGGGGCGGATCGCTGATCGTTTATGGCCTGCTAAACATTGCCAACATCCGGTTCTTTGTCCGCAACCCCGATCCAACACTTGGCATGTTGTTGGTGATGTTTGGTGCTGTTGCCATGATGCTCTACTTCCTGAGCAAGGAACGAGGCAGCCGAGCGACGTCGTTGGACTTGGAGGATTGCGAGCGGCAAATCGATTCCCTGCGACGTCAAATCCGCGAGCTGGAAGCCGAGCAAGAGGAGATCGATAGCGGTCTGCCGACCAGTAGTCAGCCGTTGGAAACACGTCTAAGGGAATCAGAGAGCCGGCTCAACGAGCTGGAAGCGTCGTTGCCGACGTACCACAGCCAGCAGGTGCACATTCAAAGTTTCAAGGCGTCGACCGACAAGGCAACCCGAGCCGCCAACGGACTGAAGGCTGCTCGGCGTCGCTGGACTGAAACGCTGCAGGATCTGGGGCTGGCCGCAACAATGTCGCCGACTAGCGTTCGCAAGTTGAGCGACGGATACGAGGTTTTGCAATCTGGAATTCGCCGACTGGAAGAACTGCACAGCGAACGTGAAGAGCGGAAACGAGAGCGGCAGGCGATCGCCAAGCGGATTGAGACGTTGTACGTCGAGGCCATGGAGGTCAACCAAGATGCGGCCGAAGAACGTGCTCGTCAAACCGGTGACGACACCGAAGCTCAAACGCTGGCCGCGTCCAGTCGCAAGCCGCGAACCGGTCCGCTGGACCAGCTGAATTACCTGCATGAAGAACTCACGCGACAACAGCACTGGATCAAACGCCGCCGTGACCTGAAAGAGCAAGACAACCAGCTCAAGAAACAGCAATCGGCGCACTTCCACGCGATTCAACGAGGCGAACAACAACGGCGCGCGTTGTGGGCCAAGTGCGGCGTGGCGACCGGCGAGCAGTTCTACGCGATGGTTGATCAGAACGCGCAGCTTGCCGAGATGCGGTCGCAGTTCAAGGAGTTGGACAAGCAGATCCGGGCCATGATCGGTGCGCACCTCGAGTATGAGGACGTCGAGCGAGAAATTGATGGTTGCTCTGCGGCCGATCTGGAGAAACGCTGGGATTCGCTTACTACGCGCGTTGGTGAGACGGAGTCGCGTATCGCACAGTTGCGAACCGGGCAGGGGGAACTGGCTCAGGAGATGAAGCAGCTGGGCGAAGACGATCGGCTGACGATGGCCCAGCTGGAACTCGGATGCGTGGAACGAAAGATTGCATCGGTGGCTCGTCGTTGGCAAACGCTGGCGATGGCCAGCAGCTTGATGGAAGACGTTTGTGGCACGTTCGAGCGAGAACGCCAACCCGAAACACTCCGTGAAGCGTCGTCCTTCCTGAATCAATTGACCGACGGCAAGTACACGCGAATCTGGACACCTCTGGGAACCAACCAGTTAAGAATCGATGATCGTGAAGGCAACTCGCTGCCCTTGGAAGTATTGAGTCGCGGTACCGGCGAGGCGGTGTTCATCGCGCTGCGGCTCTCCTTGGCCGCGGCCTATGCTCGTCGCGGCGTGATGTTGCCGTTGGTACTCGACGATGTGTTGGTCAACTTCGATGGTGATCGCGCGATGCATGCCGCCCGAACGCTGCAAACGTTCGCCGAACTCGGCCATCAGGTGATGATGTTCACCTGCCACGAACACATCGTGGAGATATTTCACGAGATCGGTGCCGAAGTCCGGCAATTGCCACCTCAGGGCGAACCGGGGCGGGCAACCGTCCTGCTGCCGGAAGAAGAATTGGACGATCAAGCGGACGAAGAATACGTCGAACAGGAAGATGAGCAAGAAGAGGAAGTCGTCGCCGAGCAGCCGCGACCGGTCATCGAGCGGCCCAAGCGAGAGATCGCCTACGTGCAGCGACCGCTCAGACGCCCGGAGCCTGTCGTCGTGCCGCCGCCCAAACCCGTCGTGGAAGTCAAAGCGGATCCATCACCGGTCGTCGAACCACCGCGACCCAAGCCGAAGCCAAAGCCGCCACGCGTCAAGCCGATCTATCAGGAAGCTGAACCGGAGTACGTCGAAGAGGTCCAGTACGTGGATGAACCTGAGCCGAGCATTGGATGGGCTTGGTTTGAAAGAGAGCCAGCCGACGGCAAACTGGACGCTGACGAAATCGCTGCGGAAGCTGATCGCAGCGATTGGGTCGAAGAAGACCATCTGGGTATCATCGAGGCGACACCAGACGATCTGTTCGACCGCGACGGTTCCTGGTGGAACGGAAGCCGAACCGCCGCTTCCTAGCCTGCGTCAACTCGATCACGACCCGAAGCGTCAGCGAGGGATTCTTCACAAGTCGTGGCCGCCCTGTCGCGTCGGGGGCCGATTTAGTGCGCGCGTGGCGCTGTCCAGGTGGGGTATATGCCCAC
>JBCCUO010000446.1:0-4340 GCA_039196805.1 Planctomycetota bacterium
CGACTCGTCCCAATTGAAGTTGTAGTCCGTTTTGCCCAGCCGACCGTTGGGCGAGGCGGGCCATGATCCAAGGGACGTGTGGTAGCCAGCTTGCTGCATCAGCTTGGGAATCGGCACCACCCCCTCGGGCAAGTCGATCGTCAATGCGCCGCGCCCGCTTCGATGGTGATGCGCGCCGATACTGGTTTGATACATGCCGGTGATGAATGCCGATCGGCAGGTGGAACAAACCGGCGCGGTCACGAACGCTTGAGAAAAACGGGTACCTTTCGCGGCCAGCTGGTCGACATTCGGCGTCTCGATGGCCGTTTCGCCGTAGCACGAAAAATTCGCCGACATGTCGTCCACGATGATCCAAACGACATTGGGTCGGTCGGCCGCCTGGCATGGCCTCGCCAAAAGCAGCGTTGCCAAGAGACCAAGAAGAACAGCTGCGGAAGCAGGAAACGATCGCATGTTGGATCCAACGTTTGGGGTTGATGTCATGACACGCTCGTGGCGAGGACTGCACGAGTTTAGACGACGCGGGAACACAATGGGACTGCGAACTTCCAACGGCCAATGGATGTGTGACAAGCAATGACAGAGATCATTCAGCCGCTTGGAGAGTGATTGGGCTTGCAGACTCACGAAGAGGCGGGAATGAGACTCTTCCAGGCCCCACCCGGCGGCACCGACGCGCAGCGTTGGTCTGCGTCCGGACTCACCGGAGGGGAAGTGAAAGTGGTGTCGATCCCAATGCCCAGAGACAGAGTGAACAGGTTTTTGTCAGCTCTGCGCTCCTTCTTTACCAACCGCCAAAAGCTAATCGTCAACCGCAATCTCTACTTGACGACCAGATTGACCAGTCGCCCCGGCACGACGATCTGTTTGACCACCTGCTTGTCCGCGGTCGCGGACTGCACTTTGGCGTCCGCGAGTGCGGCTTCGATCATCGTTGCTTGATCGGCGTCGGGAGCGACGCTGATCTTGGTCTTCATCTTGCCATTGACCTGCACCGGGATGTCGACTTGGCTCTGCACCAGCGCTGCTTCGTCCCACTGAGGCCATGACTGCTTGGAAATCGACGGCGCATTCCCCAACAACTGCCACAACTCTTCACACAGGTGGGGAGCATACGGAGCCAGCAACACCAAGAACGTCTCCATCGCCTCTTTGGGACGTGACTTGGCTCGGGTGAAATGATTGGTAAACTCCATCATCCGAGCGATCGCAGTGTTGAAACTCAACGACTCCGTGTCCTGCGACACCTTCTTGATCGTTTGGTGCAACAATCGCCGTTGTTCGTCATCGCAGGGCTGTTCCGTGATCGCTTGGTTCAACTTCAAGTCATCCGATGTCTCGTCAACGATCATCCGCCAAACACGATCCAAGAATCCGCGGACACCGCCCACACCGGTCGTGTTCCAGGGCTTAGTGGCTTCCAATGGTCCCATGAACATCTCGTACAGGCGAAGTGAATCGGCACCATAGTCAGCCACGACCGCATCGGGATTGACGACGTTGCCGCGACTCTTGGACATCTTGAAGGCTCGGCTGTCGACCTTGATCGACGAGTCGGTCGCCAAGACAAAGCCTTCGCCCTTCTTCTGAACTTCGCTTTCGCCCACGGAACGCGTCGACACGGACTGACCGTCTGACTTCAAGACGAAGCCCTGTTCACCCTTTTTCACGTCTCCGGCACTGACTGCCTCGCCGTCTTGCGATTCATAGAGGGTGTATTCGATCTCTCCCAGGATCATACCTGGGTTGACCAAGTTTCCGAACGGTTCCGGACAACTGACGTGTCCTCGGTCGTACAATACCTTGTGCCAGAATCGCGAATACAGAAGGTGCAAGACCGCGTGTTCGGCCCCACCGACATACAAGTCGACCGGCATCCACTCCTGTTCCTTGGCGGGATCAACCATCGCCGTATCGTTCTTCGGGTCGATGTACCGCAAGAAATACCAGCACGAGCCTGCCCACTGCGGCATCGTATTGGTTTCGCGGCGATACCGTTTGCCGTCCAAGTTCACGTACAACCAGTCATCGTCCGCTTTCGCCAGCGGCGGCTCAGGTCGACCATGCGGCTTAAAGTCCTTCAGATCCGGCAGTCGAACCGGCAACTCTTTCACGGGAACGGCGCGCTTGACCCCGGTGAGCTCGTTTTGCTCATCCACCTCGTGCAAAATCGGAAACGGTTCACCCCAGAAACGTTGCCGACTGAATAGCCAGTCACGCAGCTTGAAGTTCACCGCCGACTTGCCCTGACCCGATTGATCCAACATCTTGGTGACGCCCTGCTTAACGTCGTCGGTCGTCTGGCCGTCGAACCGATCACTGTTGATTACTTTTCCGGCGGCAGGAAAGCAAACGTCCCCTGCCAGAATCGCCTCGCGATCCTGGTGGTCTACCGGCGGGTCAACGACTGGGGTCACCGGCAAGTCAAACTTCTTGGCAAAGTCAAAGTCCCGCTGGTCGTGCGCCGGCACCGCCATGATTGCGCCCGTACCGTAACCGGCCAACACATAGTCGGCCACGTAGATCGGAATCTCCTGACCGTTGACCGGATTCGTCGCGGTGGATCCGGTGAAGACGCCCGACTTTTCGCGATCTCCTTCAGTGCGCTCGCGATCACTCTTGAAGGACGCTTGCTCGCGGTAGGCAGTCACGTCGGCCCGTTGACCATCGCTCACCAATGCGTCGACCATCGAGTGCTCCGGTGCAACGACCATATAAGTCGCTCCGTACAACGTATCAGGTCGTGTCGTGTAGACACGCAACGCTTGATTACCCGGATCGGCAGGAAAGCCATCTGACGAGCGCTGGGCCTGCCAAGCTGCCAAGCCACTGGGGTCCCCGACGTAGAAATCGACTTCCGCCCCTGTGCTGCGCCCGATCCAGTCCTGCTGAAGCTTCTTGATTCCGGTCGGCCAGTTCAGGTCTTCCAGCCCTTCCAACAAACGCTCCGCGTAGGCGGTGATTCGCAGCATCCACTGACGCAGAGGGATCCGTTTGACCGGATGACCGCCCCGCTCGCTCAGTCCATCTTGAACCTCTTCGTTGGCAAGTACGGTCCCCAGATTCGGACACCAATTGACCAAGGCATCGTCTTGGTAGGCCAAACGATGGTCATCACGGTACTTCTGGACCGCCGTTTCACCCTGATCGCCAATGGTCTCAGGAATCGGCAACTCTGAGATCGGCCGCCCTCGCTGTGTCTCAGGGTCAAACCAAGTGTCGTAAAGGACCAGGAAGATCCACTGCGTCCAGCGAAAGTAGTCTTCGTCCGTCGTGCTGACGACTCGGTCCCAGTCGTAGCTGAAACCCAACATCTTCAACTGACGCGTGAAGTTGTCGATGTTGCGTTGCGTCTGAATGCGGGGATGTTCGCCGGTGCTGATGGCGTGCTCCTCGGCAGGCAAACCGAAGGCATCGAAACCCATTGGGTGCAGAACCGCTTGTCCTTTGGCACGGGCGAATCGGGCCAAAATATCGGTCGCTGTGTAGCCCTCGGGGTGGCCAACGTGCAGTCCTTCGCCACTCGGGTACGGAAACATATCCAAGATGTAACGTTTGCCCCCAGCCGCGGACTCCGGTGTCGCGAAGGTCTGATCCTGATCCCAGAAGGCTTGCCATTTGGGCTCGATTTCTGCGGGGTTGTAGCGAGGCATGACGTCTGAGGCAGAGTGAAGTTGTGACCGAAAGGCAGGATTTTAGGTGATGCCGTCGGATAAGAAAGTGGACGCTTCCGCCGTCAACAAGGCTCGCGCGGATCATCGCGGGTCCAAGTATGCGTATGTTTGGCTTGACACCGGGAAAGCGTTGCCGCTATCGGGCGACGCATGGTAGCGTCCAAAGTCTCTCAAAAGCGATTCCGGATCTGCTCCGTGCTGCTGACCGTCGCGGCCGGTTCAGCGATCGCAGGCACCGGTTGTCGCAAGCTGGTACCAATCCAGACTTGGCGGCCGTCGGTGATTGAATCAACGGTTGGCAAACGGGTCGCGGTGTCGCCACTGTTGGGCGACCCGCAGGTCACTTCTCCGTTGATGGAAGGACTGCTTTCTGCGTCGCCACGTGACCCGGGCCGGCAACTCACATTGGTCCCCACCTCCACGCTGCAGCTGGCGGAAACCATTCGAATGGTTTCGGCGGTGGAATCCGAAGTCAGCGATGTGACGTTGGCGTCGATCGCCAATCGCCAAGGCTTCGACTACCTGCTGCAAGGTGAGCTGTTCGAGGACCGACGCCCCGAATTTCTCTCCAAGGACGACCCTCGCCTATCGGTTTCATGGCGATTGACCGACCTGCGTGACAAGCGATCTGCGGGAGGCCATCCGGTCACCGTGACTCCGGAA
>JBCCUO010000447.1:0-4338 GCA_039196805.1 Planctomycetota bacterium
CGGATTCGGCCAAGAGCTGTTGACGTTGAGGACTTGCCTTTTGCCATACGGGATCGTGCCGCGTGACTTGTTCGATCAGAAAGTCATTTGGCATCTGGTCCGCATAGACCTCCGCCGCTAATCCAATGGCTTGGCAACGAAATCTTGACGAAGGTCCCAGCGTGCGCGCAAAAGCGAATAAGTGATTGCGTCTCGCGACGGCTCGCGACGCAAGCGCAATGAGGATCTCCTCGCGGTTCCGGAAGTGGTTGTACACCGTCCCCCGAGTGCAACCGATCGACTCGGCGATCCGATCCATGCGGATAGCGTCGATGCCCCCTTCGCTCAGCAGCGGGAAAGCGGCGTCCAGAATTCGCCGCTCGCGTGATCGAATCTCGCGCTGCTTGGGTGATAGTTCTCGCATGCAGAAACTATGCCCCGCAGACAGAAAATGACAAGTCGTCAAATTTGACAACTTGCCAATTTTCTGGTCTTCCCTAGGCGGAGGCGACTATTTCACGTCGCGTCGCCGCCTGAGAAGTCCGGAAACAGCGCACAGTCCGCACGGTACCAACAGGCTGGGCTCCGGAATCGCGACAGCCGTCCCGGAAAACACCTGTGAGATGTTTGTGAAGCCGTTTGCCGGAATCTCAAAGTCATACTGAAGGGCAACCGTGACGTCATCCGTTCGCGGGAATCCTGTATCGTCCAGCTGGGTCAAGCTGTTGTCACTCAGCGCATCGATCAAGGTCGAGTACTCGTCCGCCTGCACGGCATTCGGCGTGCTGGTAATCCCCCCACCAATCTCGAATGAGCTGGTGGAATCGAAAACGGACAGGGTGTCACCTTCAAACGTGGCCGTCTCGTCCAGGGATTCGTCTCCCTCCAAGTCCACGTCGAAGTAGGTGATCAAGCTCCCAGAAATCGGTGCGTTGGTGACATTCACCAGGCTGTAGTTCAGCAGCCCGACAACCGAGTTCTCACCCGTTTGCTCGATTGCGGCGGTAATCGTCATGTCGATCACGCCACCGATGCCATCGAACTGCAACATCGCCTCCGACCCAGCGACGCTTGTCGAACTGACCGGCTGGATCAGATTGTCGCCGCCCAGGTTGATGAACGCGAAGGTGCTGTAGAGCATCCCGACATCGTTCACGGTCAGTAGAGCGTTGGAATCGTCCGTTTCGGTAATATCGGTGTCAAATTCGAAGGTCGCATCGCCATCCGAAATCGAAACGATCTCACCGCGTACGCCCATCGTGCAGGTCGAGGCAATGATGCCTGCGATCGCTACTCGCAGGATCAGGTCAAATTGTCCTGTGTGCCCACTCGTCAGTCTTTTCATCATCGTCACAGTCTCAAGGTGGTGATCGTACTACCCGCTGGGGGATTATCGATCCGCGCAAGACGACTATCAACTAGGCAGACAGCAATTCGGGAATCCGTCCTACGCTCCAATCGGGAGCGTTCCCGTCGCATGCACGATGCCCATTTGGACTTTGGCTAGTTTAATTCCATCAGGCGCCCAGCCGGGCCTGCGTTCAAGACCCGTGATTCGCCGAGGGTGACTTCTTTGCCCCAGTCGCTGTGGATGTGGCCGCAGACGACCAATTGCGGAGTGCATCGGACAACGGCATCGCGAACCGACTGGCTGCCCCTGACGCGTCCGTTGGAGTCGAAATCGACCGTATCCAGCGGTGGCGAATGGACGACCAGGATGAGTTCACCGCTCGTCGGGCAATCGGCCAGCAAATCGGCCCCCTGCTGCTCATCAAAGTCGTAGCTCCAATCCCCGAACGGCGTCACCGGGATTCCGCCACCGACTCCCCAGAACTGTTTTCCGTCGATCGTGCAGCCGTCGCCGTGGAGGACTCGGCATGATCGCCAATGCTGGGTTGCCGCCTTGAGTTCCTGGTGGGTTTCGCCATTGCCCGGAACCAGCACGGCCGGCTTGTCAATTTTGCAAAGGACGTCCAACGTGTCGGACAAGCCTTGATGTCGATTGGCAAAGTCACCCGCCCCGATCAAGACGTCCGCGTCAACAGAGGCGTCGACCAGTTTTCGAGCGGCTTCCGTATCGCAGTGCAGGTCGCTGAAACAAAGCAGTTTCATAGCTTGTTGACCTCAGGGTTGGGGGGACCTGATCGATGCCATCATTGAAAGGCGTATCGACTTGGCAGGGAAGCCGGTGCAGACTGCCAACTTCCCTTTTCACTGGAAGCAACGTGACCGGCGACGCCAAGCCACGACTCAGCGAACGAACGCGACGGCGCCTGACGCTGCTGATAGCGCTCATCTGTCTGGCGGTCGGTGGTGCCATCTTGGCGCTTCGCGGTGACGCCGGAAGTCGCTTTGCCGCCAACAGTCTGATCCGGATGGGCTTGGTGATCGGTGCCCTTTGGCTGGCATGGGATTCACTGCGAAAGCCGGCGAAGTGGTTGCCCGCCGGAGTGGTGATCGCGGGCGTGATCGCGCTGTTGGTGGTCGCGGCCCAGCCAAGGTTGATCCTAGTGGCCGTCCCAGCACTGACCGCTGTGATCACGCTGGGAGCGATCGCCAGAAGCTTCCGTCGCTGAGTCGAAGCGGTTGGCCGTTGGCGATTAGCCAGAAGCCGAGAGCTAACAGCTAATGGCCTTCTCTCGTTGTTCGGCCAAAAAGTTGTTCGGCCAAAAAGAAAGCCCATCACACGATCGTGTGATGGGCTCGGGTTCATCATCTGGTTCTGTGGAAGCGGCTAGCCTTTGGCGGGATCAACACCGTCGACCCACGGGCCGGCTTCCTTCATGTAGTCTGGCTCGGTCAGCGTGCTGCCATAGTCGCCCGCCTTCCAGCCGGGGATGTGACGCGGTTCAGCGCGTGCGGCCGAAAGCTCTTCCCACTGCTTGGCCCAGCCCGGATCATCGGTGCCGATCGTGCGGTCTTCTTCGTTGACGAAGTACACCTTGCCGTTGCGGTAGCTTTGGGCGCCCAGGATGACCACGGCGATCGCGGCTGCACCCAGGTCTGGCGGGTTGTTGCACATCATCTGTTCGCCCGCTTCAATCGCGTCGACCCAGTTGCTGAAGTGCGCTTTGGTGGTATCGCGAACTGGCTTGGTCTTGATTCGCTCAGCCTGCTGACGCACGCCGGTGACCGGTCCACGTTCGGGCACAAAATCGAAACCGTCAAAGCCTTCACCGTTGCCGAATTTGAATGTGCCGTAGTGGCCACGGATCAATTGGTTGATCCGCGACTCTAGATTACACATTGTGGCGGTGATCAAGCCTTGGCAACCCGCGTTGAAATCGGCGGCTACCGTGGCCACGTCTGGTACATCGCGACCGTCGTATTCCAAGTAAATTCCGCCCGCGCCCGCGACGCGACCCGGCAAGCGGAGTCCGGTGCCTTTCAGCATCGACGTGGTGCGGTGAACGAACAAGTCGGTGAACATGCCGCTGCCGAATGGCCAGAATCGTCGCCACTGGGCATAGACTTCGCGGTCAAACGGCATCTCCGGTGCAAGGTCTTCATTCTTGCCTAGCCATCGATCCCAGTCGATCGACTTCGGTGTCATCGAAGGCTTGAGCTTGTAGTAACGCCACTGACCCATGTTGCTGTTGCGGAAGTACTCGGTCTGGAATCCGAGGACCTTGCCCAGCTTGCCCTGTTGCAGCAACTCGCGAACTTCATCCCAGACCGCCAAGCTGGTTGACTGAACGCCGACCTGCATGACAACGCCGGTCTCCTTCCAGATTTTCTCGACATCGAAGGCTTCTTCGACGGTCTTGGTCATTGGCTTTTCACAGTAAACGTGCAAGCCTGCTTTCATCGAGTCGGTGGCTTGCTTGTGGTGCCAGTGATCGGGCGTGCCGATGCAAACCGCGTCGAGATTCTCCTTCTCGATCATTTCGTTGTAGTCGACGTACCGTCCCGGGTCATAACCCGTCTTCTCCTTGATGTAGTCGGCGACCATGTTGCGTTGTTCTTCAAAGACTTCGGCAACGCCCACCAGTTCGACCTTGCGGCCATCGGCGTGCAGGTCGCAGAGCTTCTTGACGTGAGCACCAAAGCCGCGGCCACCGGGGCCGATGAATCCAATTCGAATGCGATCGTTGCTGTCCGCCGCAGCTGATGCTCGCTGAGTGGATAACTGGCTGACGGTGGCTGCCGCGGCGGTGGCTGCCGTCGACTTTAAGAACGTCCGTCGACCGTTCTGAGCTTGAGGGTCTTGGGGCATGGGAAGACGATTCCTGGGCTTGAGGGGATGGTGAAGGTTGGGAAGGTGGGTCAGCGTGGCGGTACCATCAAAGGGGCGCCGGCTAGCGGGTTCATGTCGCCCTTAGCGAAAGAATAGCGGGAACGGTTTGCGGATGCAAACCG
>JBCCUO010000448.1:0-4335 GCA_039196805.1 Planctomycetota bacterium
GCAATGGCGGGTGTCCATCAGGCGGGCTCGGACGGGCAAAGAACCAAGCCGGTATCTCGAGCGGTTTATGTGCGCGACGTTTTGTTCAACGATCCACCTGATCCGCCTCCGCCGAACGCGGGCGAGATCGAACCGAACATCAAGGGCGAGAAGCTCACCGTGCGCCAGCGCTTGATCCAGCATCAGCAAATCGAAAGCTGTGCCGCCTGCCATCGAAGTCTCGATCCGTACGGTCTGGCGTTGGAAAACTTCAATGCGATTGGAAGATGGCGAGAGCGGGAAGATGGCGAGGGATTTGGTCGGCGAAACCGACCGCCGATTGACGCCGCGGGCCGGCTTCCAAACGGCGAAACTTTCGCCGGCTTTCATGAGTTTCGCGATCGCCTTGCCGCGCAGCAGGACCGGTTCCGTCGGGCGCTGGCGGAGAAGATGCTCGTCTATTCCCTCGGACGTCCAGTGGAGCCGACCGATGATGGACTGCTAGGCGAAGCCGTCCAAACGATGAGTACCGAGGGCGACACGCTCCGTTCGCTGATCAAGACCCTTGTGACCCACGACACCTTCCTGAGCAAATGATGCGACTGTCAAAACGATTGGACCGACGGCGGTTTCTGCGTGGTGCCGGAGCTTGCGTTGCCCTGCCCTGGCTGGAGTCAGCGACTCGGTCGACGGCATCGGCGCAGTCCCAGACGTCGGCCATTCCCCGCATGGGCATGTTCTACTTTGGCACCGGCATGAACATGCGAGAGTTCTATCCGGATGGTTTGGGGGACGCGGCCAAGCTCTCGCCGACGCTGCAGCCGCTGCAGAAGCATCGCGGTCGCTTCACCGTACTGAGTGGCACCTGGCTGCGCCACGGAGGTGGGCACGATGGGGCGTATCCCTTTGCAACGGCCGTCGCGCGGGGCGAGAAGCAAACGATCTCCCCTGATCAGATGGCCGCTGAGTTGCACGGAAAGCACACTCGCTTTCCCTCGCTGCAGTTGTCCGTCAAACGGGGAACCGGGTTTGGCGGCCAAGCATTGGCAACGATCTCGTGGAATCAGCAAGGGGTTCCCCTGTCGGCCGAGAACGATCCGAGCCGAATCTTTGACTCACTGTTTATGGCCGACGATGCATCGGCACGCGAGCGACGAGGCAACGAGTTTCGCCAACGCGGCAGTGTGCTGGATCTGGTTTTGGAGGACGCTCGTCAGATCCGTAATCAACTCAGTCAACCCGATCGTCGGCAACTGGATCAGTACTTCACGTCGATTCGAGAAGTCGAACTTCGGCTCAAACGCGAGATCGATTGGGCGGACCGACCGAAGCAGAAGCCTTCATTGCAAGGTTTTGGCGACTATGAACAGTCGGTTGCACCAGAGGGCAACGGGAAGTTCGTTTACGACACCTACGCCAAGCTCATGTATGACTTGATCGCCTTGGCCTTCCAGACCGATTCGACTCGCGTGATTACCTACGTGGTTCGGACTGAGTTGGCAGGCGGCGTGTATCCCGAATTCGGTGTGTCGAAGGGATATCATGAATTATCGCATCATGGGAATGACCCCAAGAACCTGTCGGATCTTGCCAAGGTGGATCGGATCTACATGAAACATTGGAGCTATTTTTTAGACCGCTTGGCCTCGATCCGCGATGGCGACGGGACGCTGCTGGATCACACGATGCTGGGGTTTTCCAGCGGCATGGGGTTTGGGCACAGCAAGACACTGCTACCGACCGTGTTGTCAGGGGGCGGCGGGCTTGGGATCCGCCATCAAACGCACCTGCAACTCGCCGATCAGACGCCACTTTCGTCCGTTTGGCAGACGATGGTTCAGCGGATGGGCGTGCCGGTCGACGGAGAATTCCAGGACAGCCCGCGCATCCTTTCCGAGCTGATTGCATGATCGATTTGCGATGGATGATCGTGACCGCGTGGCTTGCATGCGTGGGGACCGGCTTGTTGCCTGCCGGCGCGGGCGAGCCCAATCCGACAGTGGCCAAGAACTCGCTTGGGATGAAACTGGTTCGCATCCCCGCAGGAGAGTACGTGCGAGGCTTCCAAGCGTCTGACCGTGTCGAGAACAGGTTTCATCGGGTCCATGCCCATAGCAACCGTCAAGACTTTCGCTGGGAGAAGCCGGCTCATCGCGTTGTCATCTCTCGGTCGCTTGAGATTGCGATCTCGGAGGTGACCGTCGGTCAGTTTCGCCGCTTCACCGAGGCCAGCCGGTATGTCACCGAGGCGGAGCAGCGTGGGGGCGCACTGGGATTCTTTCCCGAACAAGGTGAAGGCGACTACGTGGAGCGATTTCGCATCGATGCCGATGTGACCTGGAAGTCGCCAGGATTCCCGCAATCCGAACAGCATCCGGTTGTCGCCGTCAGTTGGAAGGATGCACAAGCGTTTTGCCGTTGGCTCTCGGCAACCGAGCAGCGGGTGTATCGACTGCCCAGCGAAGCAGAGTGGGAGTATGCCTGTCGCGCCGGAGGCACGGATTGGTACTCCTGGGGCACTGACCCGGACGCCGCCTACCAACACGCCAACGTTGCCGACGGCGCACTGGAATCGGCATATCCAAACACGACGCGGTACCAACGCGCGGTCAGGCCCGAGGCCGGTTCAGGAGACGGATCGGTGTTCACGTCACCCGTCATGTCGTTCACGCCCAACGATTGGGGATTGTATGACACGAGTGGAAACGTCTGGGAGTGGTGCCAAGACCGCTGGACGGGCGGCGGCTACGATTTGCTATTTCCGGGCTTACGGCGTTATCAGAAACCCGATCAAACGCTACAGGATCCCGTTTCAGAGACAAAGACGGACCAGCACGAGTATGGCGACTGGCGAGTGATCCGAGGCGGGGCATGGACGTGTGCCCCCGCGGCTGTCCGCTGCTCAATTCGCACCTATGCCGAAGCATCCGATGCAACGGTTTATACCGGTTTCCGGGTCGTCCGCGAGTTGACCGCAGGGGGGCGGTAGCATGGACGGTACACGTCCGTCATCTCGATCGGCCGCTTGGCGCGAGCTTCTTGGGTAGTGCGATGACGCGACCCGACACGCTTGCGCGTAGCGGCTGATGCCCAGTGGCCAGCCGAGCAGCGTCGGCCTGTTGGGTGCTGCGATGATGCGACCGGGAACGCTTGCGCGTTGCGCGCTGATGCCCATTGATCAGCCGCATGGTGCCAGCTTGTCGAATGTTTTGAACGCTGCGGGACCTGGCGCGTGGCAGCTGGATTACGAGAAATTCTCCACCACGCCAATCCCTTTCGCTCCGGCTTCGCGAAGCTTGTAGGCCAGCTGGTTGACCTGCGCCGGTGTGGTTCGGTTTGGATCGCGGACAACGATTGCAGTCTCGATGTGTTTGGCCAGTTCCGCCATCACCGACTCGCTCTGGTGCCCTGCATCGATGACGATCAAATCGAAATGCGGAGCCAGCTGAGCAATCACGTTGGTTGCTTCGCCGGCCGTGGCAGCGGGAGCTTGACGATTGGGAATCAACGGGATCAGTGTCAAGGCATCAGTTACCGACTGAATGGCGACTTCGTCTATCGAGAGCGATCCACGCAGCGACTCGACCCACCCAAACTCCATGTCCAAACGGAGATCGTCCGCCAACGTCGGGTCTTTCAGGTCGGCGTCAACGAGTGCCGTCTTGATGCCCGCGGCGGCAGCAGCCACGGCGATTCCCATGGCGACGGTGCTGCATCCCTCTCCGCGATGCGAGGCGGTCATGAGCATCGATCGGAGTCCACTTGAGACCGCGTCGGCGAGACGTTCGGTCAGCTGACCGAACAACTCGCCATCCAAGAACAACTCGCTAACTCGTGCCGGCAAATCGAATTGGTCGACCTCCCAGGCACACTGAAACGGAGGAATTTGACGCTCTGCCGCCTCGCGGTCCTGCTGTTCGATCACCTCGGCCGCTGGGTCGATCCAAACGTCCACTTCAGACGCAGCAGGGTCCGAGGATTCAGGTTCCGTGGACTGTGCCCTCGTCGGGGCAACCGGGGCAACCGCGGCCGATGCAACAGGTGGATCGATTCTGGGGGAATCGACAGCGACGGAGGGGGCAGCAAGGGGCTCGCTTCCGCCCGGCGAGAACTCCGGCTCGGGGTCGTACTCCGGTGCAATCTCTAGATCGCGTTCCGGCGGCGTTGTGGCGGTCGACGATTCGTCCTGAAGAGATTCGCCCGGATTCGAGCGAGCGTAGGCTTCGCTACGCTCCATGGCGGGAGCCGGGACGGCATGACCGCGGTCAGCTCGGACGATCGTGTCTTCTTGCGACGTGCCGCTGATCGATAGGGGTTCAAACGCCGCCAAGGCATATTCGGTATGGACGATCTCAA
>JBCCUO010000449.1:0-4335 GCA_039196805.1 Planctomycetota bacterium
GTTGCGTGTGGATGCACCAGAAGACTGAATGAGCTTCGTCAATCGATTGATCTCGGTGATCTTTTGCTCCGACGTGATGGTGATTGGCTTGCCGAACGCCTGATCGGTCGCATCGCGAACCGCCGGATCGCTATAGCTTCGAAGCTGTTGGACGACATCAGGCGGCACATCGGTTGGCTTGAGACGCCACTGGTTGATTTCGTCCAACAGGCGAAGTGCCCACCGTTGCCGACTGGCCAACGTTCGGCACGCGGTTGGCCTGAGCTGATGTTGGTTGGAGATCTTTCCGTAGAAAGCGGAGATCAATCGATCGGCAACCCGGTCGTCGTCGAAGTCGGCCAGGGCAGCGATCGCAGTCCGACGGACGGACGGATCGTTCGTGAGTCGACCCACGGACAGATTCAACAGCGTCTCAACGGAGTCGTATGATTGTGTTGTGGCCAAGACTTGGATGATACGGACTGCGAGGCTCGGTTTCGTCGATCCGGACGACAAGATCTTGATGGCCTTAGCGACAGCGCCTTCGCGTCCTGATTTCAACTCCAGCACGATGCCGGAGTTGCCGAGGGACTGCTGGTAAGTCGACAACGCGGCGTCCAGTTGAATCGGAAGTCGAGGAATCGCGCGACCCGCAAAGGCTTGTGCTAGTCCTTCCATCAGGATTGATTGGCTGGCCAGGTCGGGTGCCATTGCGACCAACTGCTCGCATCTTTCCAGGTCAGACACGCCACCACGGGAGGCGAAGCGCCTCATCAGACGCGAGAGGATCACTTCGCGCGCAAGACGGGATGACCAGAGCTCGTCGCTCGACAGAAAACGATCGATCGCCGAGTGATCGTCTGCGTGACCCTCAACCGCCCACCAGCAAAGCAGCGGGAGATGAGGGTCCGCAAGGTCAGCGGTCGAAAGTTCGCTGTCGGAACGTGCCATCGCGGAAACGATTCCGAGCCCGGTCTCAGCATCGACCCGTTTGGCGGTGGATGCCAATTGGCTGCGGACTTGGAGGTTGGTTTCGATGGTGGCCCGTCGCACCATGGCATCGATACCCTGGTGACGATCCCCCAGCAGCCGAATCACCCAGCGGCGGATGTGTGGATCATCGTGGTCGATCCAACGGTCGGCTCGGGCTATGGTCAACTCGTTCATCAGGTTCAGCGACCACAGTGCTTCTAGAGATGCGTGTTGCTGCACCTTTTCGTCTAGTGTGTTCGCGACATCGTTATTGGATCGCCAACCCAATTCCAAGACGGCTCGATGCCGAACCCATTTGTTTGAATGATTGAACTTAGCGATAAGCTCGGCATTCGATTGGGTTGATAGATCACCTTCGGCGTATTTGGCTTGTTGGATGCTTGGACGAAGTCGATAGATACGACCGCTTTCCTTGTGCCAGTCGTCGACAGGACTCAGGTGACTCAGGCGCGTGTCGTACCAGTCAGCCAGGTAGACGCCGCCATCGGGGCCGATCTTACAGTCGACGGGGCGGAACCAACGATCATCACTTTCGAGCAAGTTAGCGACGTCGACCGTTCGATAATTCGAACCATCGGCAACACGCCGGCTGTTCCACACGACGTTGTGCAGCGAATTGGGCGCGATGATCGTGCCAGCATACGCGCGGGGCAGCAGTCCACCCTCGTAGATTGCGAACGCCTGCGCGAATCGACGCGTGTCGCCCTCGTGCTTCATGCCGCTGAAGTAGCCAAAGGCGTAGGGATTGGTCAGCGGACCATGCTTGCCCCAGTTCTTGTCAGCGTAGCTTCCCTGGGGATAGTAGTATCCGCGTTTGTTCCCTCCGTTGGTGCCCGAAAAGACTCGGCCCTTGGAATCGATCTCCAGGCTGAACGTGTTCCCGCCACCCTCGGCGAAAATCTCAAAAACCTTGGTGAGTGGATGGTATCGCCAGATGCACTGCCCTTCGAACCGGACGCCCTTCGTCATGGTGGAACTAATCGTTCCACCGGTGGTCGACCCGTTGGCACCATACAACCAACCATCGGGTGACAGTTTCAGGCTATTGGCGACTGAGTGTGTGTCCTGGAGCCCGAATCCGGACAGGTGAACTTCGGGATCTCCGTCGGGGATGTCATCGTGATTGGTATCTGGGTAGTGAAGCAAGTACGGAGGGTTCAAGACCCAGATGCCTTGCCGACCGACTTGGACAGACGTTGCGATGTTCAGTCCGGTGATGACGTCCTTACTGTGGTCGTAGCGTCCATCACCGTTGGTGTCTTCAAAGACAGTGATGCGGTCCTCACCTGGGACGCCATGAGGAGGTGGTTCAGGCACCTTGTCGTAGACGGCCCGCAGATATTGGTCGAATCGCGTGACCTTCAATCCCGCGGGGTACTGATACTGCCGATACTGGACGACCCACATTCGGCCTCGCGAATCCCAGGAGAGGAACAGCGGCTGGGAGATCGTCGGCTCGCTGGCGACCAAATCGATGGACAGGTCGGATGGAAGCCGAAACTGCTTGACCGCGTAATTAGCAGGCGTCGGCTGCGAGTCGTCGCGTTGAGCGCCGCGAGCCTGGAAGGACTCGAAGATTCTTGCGACCTTGTCATTGCCGGCGACATCATGGGACGGAGTCTGAGCGGCCAGGGGATTGAGGCTGCCAAGCAGGCCAACGACTAGGCCAAGGAGCAGGAGACGGATCACGCGAAAGACATTGGGTCGGGAGGGAAGATCGGCGTAGGAGGGACCAATGGGATTGTAACCGCCCTCCCGTTCCACTTTTTGGCGGACGCGGGCGCACAACGCGAGTGCCCCAGATACAATCGAGTCCGTCTGAAACCCGGCCGGTCGCAGCTTGGCCGTCGTGTTTTGGATTTCTCTCCTCCTCATTTGTTCGAGAACACTCATGATCACGATTCGTTTTGCAGGTGCCGCACTGTTGATAGCCGCGATGGTCTTGCCGGTGACCGCAGCCGATGAGGCAAAAAAGAAGAAGCGAAAAGGCAAGCAAGCTCAAACGCCCGCCACTCAGCTGATGAAGCAGTTGAAAGAGGTTTCATTGACCGACGAACAGAAAGCCAAAATGACTGAGCTTGGCAAGAAAGCAGCTACCGAGATGAAGGCGGTTCGCGACGAAGCCGGCATCACACCTCAGCTGATCAAGAAACGGACTGAGGTTGCCAAAACGATGAAGGACTCGGACTTGAAGGGCAAGGCTCGGGCCAAGGCGATCAACGAAAAGGCTGAGTTCACTGAAGCGCAGAGCAAAGCAATGCAAAAGGTCACCGAGATTCGAACCACCTTTCAACGCGCTGTTGTCGCGATGCTGACACCCGAGCAAAAGGAGAACCTGCCAGCTGGGCTAAAGCGATTCGCCCGTACGGGAAAGGGTAAGGGAAAAGGAAAAAAGAAGGCGGAAGCCAACAGCTAGTGCCTTCGTAGTATGACACGAGTATTGGGCCCAAGAATCCCTCGCTAACGCTTCTTGAAGTTGCGCTTCTTGAGTCACCCTTCCGCTTGCGGGAGGGTCGGACGCAGACCAACGCTGCGCGTCGGTGCCCTCAGGCGGGGAGGGCCCTCTCCGACCCTGAGAGGCGCCCTGAGAGGCCGACTCTCCCAGTGGGAGAGTGAAAGCGGTTGTCGTTCGGTCTTCCCAGACTTGCGTGAGCGAGGGCTCCGTTACAAGCACCCGAAAGCGTCGTCGATTGACGCGCATTCCGCCAAGTCGCTCCACTCAACCAACATTCACCATTGGACTTCGATGATTCGCTTTGTTGCTCCTGTTTTCATCCGTTTGTGCTTGACCGGGATTCCCTTTTTCGTTTCGCTGTCCGGCGGCCTGCCAGCGGTTGCCGACGAGCCAATCAAGGTTTTACTAGTGACCGGTGGTTGCTGTCACGACTACGACTTTCAGACCAAAGCGATGCAACTGGGGATGAAGTCACGAGGTTTGGCAGTTGACTGGACGGTGGTCAATGACGGCGGCAACGGGACGCAGGCCAAGATCGACCTGTACGACAATCCTGATTGGGCCAAGGGATACGACGTTGTCATTCACAACGAGTGCTTTGCCAACACCAAGGACGCCGAGTACATCCGTCGCATCACCAAGGCCCACGCCGAGGGCGCCGACGCGATCGTGATTCACTGTGCGATGCACACGTACCGCGCCGCCAAGATCGACGACTGGCGAGAGTTTCTGGGCGTGACCAGTCGCAAGCATGATCATCAAAGCCGCTATCCGGTGCAGCTGGTAGCGAAAGAGCATCCAATCGTGGCCGATGTGCCCAAAGACTACGTCAGCGCGATGGACGAGTTGTACATCATCGAAAAGGTGTGGCCGAACACGGAAGTCTTGGCCACGAGTGTCAGCGAGAA
>JBCCUO010000450.1:0-4333 GCA_039196805.1 Planctomycetota bacterium
CACAATGTCGTCGATTCTCACCTCACAGCTGTTCAGTCGGAAACCCGCAACGCTGCGGGGTCAAGCGCCGTTGTAACAAGATCGGTCGGACGAGATTCACTGGTCGGCTCAGGCTTTCGCGATCCGACGCCGCGGCGTCAAGACCGCGTGAGAATTTTGTTGACTGTCTTGGAATGACGTCAATAATCCCTTTGTCTTAACCGCCTCCACACAGATGCAACGCTGTGGATGGCAAAGTAGCTGCGAGTCAACGAGGGGAAAAAAGCCCCCCACGACGATTTCCAAGTTGTAGGATCAATTGATTTAATGAACCACTGCAAGAACGTTTTCGAAGCCATTTTGCGTTACGGCCATGACGAGGATTTCGTGCCCCACGAAGATCAGTCGTTCACGCCAACCGACGCGCCGGCAGGAAGCGATGAGAAGATCGAAGTTCTTCGTCGACGAGTTGAGCTGGGCCAACCCCTGTGGCACACCACCGATCGCGTCGATTACAGCGGTCTGACGGGAGCGATTCGTCCCCGCGAGTAGACCTCGCCTTCTTATCGCCCTTTCGCACTGCGAATGACCCAGCGTCCCGCCGAGAGTTGACTCCGGCGGGGCGTTTTTTGTTGGCGTTGACGCTCGCCCCGCCGAATTCGTATTTCCGGCGGCATGGTAGGTTCCCAGAGTGTTGCCGTGCATCGTCCCAAACGCTGGGACAAACCGATGGATCCGTCGATGTCGGGCTCCGACGTCGATTGGTTGCGTTCGCGCGAACCGTTCGCATCACTCGATACCAAGGCCTTTCCAAGGTCGACCCCCCTGGAGGGGATCCTGGCCAACGACTGCCGACTGCATCGCTGCGAGCCGGGAGAGCTGGTCGTTCGCGAGGGCGACTATGGCAATAGCGCCTTCCTGGTGCTGGCCGGCAGCGTCCGAGTGATGCTGGAGTCTCTGCCATCCGAGCAATTGGGGCGCAATCCCAGCAAACGAAAGTCCTGGGCCGAAGCGTTGAAGGACTTCCTGGGCCGCGGATCCGTTCACGAGCGAAGAACGGAAAGCCAAATCACACCGCAGGAAGAGAACACGGCCACCAAGATTCGCCAGGTGGATGAACGATCAGCCATCTATCTCCAGGACTTTGACGTGGTGCTGGACCGGTATGAGTCGGCGACACTTGGTCCCGGCGAATTGTTTGGGGAGATCGCTGCCATGTATCGCTCGCCTCGAACGGCGACGGTATTCGCTGACAACGAGGCGACGCTACTGGAAATCCGCTGGCAAGGTTTGCGAATCCTCCGCCGCGACAAAGCCTTCTCCGCGCGATTGGAACAGCACTACCGAGATAACTGGTTGTCGGTCCACCTGGGGGAACTGCCGCTCCTTCGACACCTGCCCGAATCCAATCTGCAGCGCGTCGTCCAGTCAACGCAAATGCGGTCCTTCGGACGCATGGAGTGGAATGCCGAGTATCGAAAAACGCGCGAGCTGGCACCGGCCGAACAAATCGACTCAGAACCAGTAGTTGCACCTGAAGGCCGTGTGCCGACGGAGTTGGTCTTGGTGCGAACCGGCTTTGGTCGAATGAGTCGCCAGTACGGAGCGGCCCACCGAACGACGGCGTACTTGGGAAAAGGGCATTTGTTCGGTCTGGACGAGATCACTTACAACGCAACTCGACCGCAGTCGCAACCACCGATGCCGCTGCAGCACTCCCTTCGAGCGGTCGGCTTCTTGGACACGCTGCATATCCCGGTCGAGTGTTTCGCCGCCGAGATTTTGCCGCACGTGCGGCGATCGGAATTGCCCGCGGCAGCGGCGTCTTTCCTGGAGCCGGTTCAACTGGGCACGACGATCGCCGATCGGCGACAACAGGCTCGTGACGAACTCTCTGATCGACGGAAGTCTGGCGAGCGGACGGGACGGGAGAATCGTTCGTCGGGTTCCGGTGCGGGATCGACCGACGTCGACGGACAAGACTTGCCCAGCCCCACGGGGACGCAATTCGACTCGACCAGTTTGGTGGAGTTCATCGTGCAAAACCGCTTCAACAACGGTCGCCAAGCGATGGTGATCGATCTGCATCGCTGCACACGTTGCGACGATTGCGTCAAGGCGTGCGCATCGACGCACGACGGCAATCCCCGCTTTGCACGTCAGGGAGCTTCGCATGAACGGTTGCAGTTCGTGCAGGCCTGCATGCAATGCACCGATCCGGTTTGCATGATTGGATGTCCAACCGGCGCGATCGTTCGCGACGAAGCATCCGGTGTCGTGCAGATCCATGAATCGATCTGTGTTGGCTGCGGAGTCTGCGCCAGCGCGTGTCCCTACGAGAACATTCACATGGCGGAAGTTTTCGATGCGTCGGGTCGGCCTTTCACCGATGCGAAGAGCGGAAAGCCGATCACCAAGGCGACGAAGTGCGACATGTGCCAGTCGTCACCCAGTGGCCCGGCGTGCGTGTCGGCTTGTCCTCATGATGCGCTGGTCCGAATCGACTTGAGCGAATCGGAACCTCTGGAGTACTGGTTGCACCGGAGAAGCTGAGCGTCCTATGGTTCCCCTTTCGTTTCGCGTTCGCCGCGCTGCCGCACTGTCGTTAACCGGGATCTCCGTTGCGATCATGGCGGTTGCCGTCTGGATCACTGAGTCAAGACTGGGGCATGGCAGTGTGGTCAGCGGATCGGCACTGGGGGCCTGCGTGCTGTTGTTGATGTTGCTGGGTGTGCGGCGGCGACTGCCGATCTGGCCGCTGGGAAGCGTCAGCACTTGGACGCAGATCCATATCTACACCGGTCTGTTTGCCGGCGGTGTTTACGCCTTGCACGTGCCCAGTCTGATCGGTGGTGGTCGGTTCGAATCAGGGCTGTCCGTTCTATTCCTGAGCGTCACCGCCAGCGGCGTTTATGGCTTGCTGGCAAGTCGCACATTGCCCAAGCGGATGACGGCGCTTCCCAATCAAACGCGTTTTGAACAGGTGCGTTGGCACCGTAGCCAGATCGCGACCGCGGCGGAGCGATTATTGGAAGGGCTCAGCGAACCGACGGCAGTGTCGGTGCTGGGAAGCTATTACCGCCAGGACTTGCAGGCGTTCTTTTCCTCACGACCTGGGCTGAACTACCTGATCTTGCCTCACGGGTCACGACGCCGAAAGCTATTGACTGGACTTCAGCAAATCGATCGCTACTTGGAAAACGAGGGCCGCAAGGCGGCTGGGCGCTTGGCGGGACTGATCCGTCGCAAAGATGATCTGGACTACCAATACGCGCTGCAGTTGCAGCTTCGCGGCTGGGTGCTGGTTCACAGCGTGTTGTCACTGATGCTACTGATCAGCAGTGTGGTCCACGTCGCTCTGGTCTGGAGGTTCCTTGGCTGATGCGGCGCGAGGACGAGCAACTCGATTGGCAAGAGCCCCCGGTCATCGACCGGCCCTCTGATGGATGGGTTTGTCACCGCATCGATCCTGAATCGGGTCTGGTCACGCCTTGCAGCGTCGGACCCAGCGGTCGGGGACGGTGTCGCCATGAGGCCGCGTGCAAGCCGCGACGGACATGGAAGAACCAAGGCCGCCGCGTGACCGCTTGTGTTGTGGCAGTGGCCGTGCTGGCGATCATTTTGGTTTCGCTTGACGACTGGGCGTCCGACTTCTACAAGCCGGGTGAACTATCGACTCCGCACGCCCAGATTCTGGCGGGAACGATGACGCTACAGCGCTGCGCGGCCTGTCATCCCGGTACCAGCGACGGGGGTTGGTTCGCCTGGGGAGGCCACGCGCACGAGGGTGTCGACCAGACGTCCCGCTGTTTGGATTGTCACCACACGACGATACCGGCGCAAACGGCGCGGCTGGCTCACGGCGTATCCCAAACACAGCTTGCCAGCTTCATCCAGCAACGACAGTCGCCGCGGTTGGCATCGACCCGTCGTCAGGACAACAGCGCTGGTGACCTGTCTCAGTCGCTGACATGGCACGACTGGATGCCGGGCCCCGAAGGGAGTTCGGATGATGTCCAGTGCAGCGCGTGTCATCGCGAACATCATGGTCCGCAGGGGGACTTGCTGAGCCTATCAAGTCAGCAGTGCCAAACGTGTCATCAAGATCGCTTCGGTGGATTCGCGACGTCGCACCCGCAGTGGAACCATTGGCCCTATGGACGTGGCGGAGCGATCGACTTTGATCATCGGTCACATATCACCAAGCATTTCCCGGACACCAAGCAAGGTGGCATGTCGGCCGTGTTCAACTGCCAGTCCTGTCACCCAACGACATCCGATGGCGAGCTGCTTCGTTCGGTTGATTACGAGACCGCCTGTGCGAGTTGTCATCAGACAGCGCTTGAAACACAGA
>JBCCUO010000451.1:0-4332 GCA_039196805.1 Planctomycetota bacterium
CGCAGCGGCGGCGGCCGATCGAGGTCCAGTCCACCGGGATGCCCGGTGGCGATGCACCACTGACCCGTCTGAATCATCGCCTGGTCCGAGGCGATCGGAGCATGAACCCATTCGCCCTCTTGGTCGATTTTCGCTAGCGCCCCATCCACGTCGGAATTGAGTCCAAGGGTCTTTCCGGCCAGTTCGGTGCCGTCGCGGAGCGTGATCACAGCGTTGCGCCCCGAGCCACCTGCTACATGGGCGGCGGTCAACACGTGACCGTCGGCTGTCACGATGACGCCGCTGGCTTCGTTGGTGCCGACACGCACAGCAACCGTTGCAGCGATCAATGCATCAGCACGGCGTTGCACCTGCTGCTGGATCTGGAGCAGCGTTTGTGGTGCATCCGAATCAACACCGCCAAGTCCTTGTGCCTGCAAAGGTGCTGCCCCAGGCAGGATCGAGACGGCCACGATCGTGCCAAGCAATAGGATGACCTGCAATGCGTGCGTCATAAGAGCAATCCCATCCAACCACGGGACCCTTTGTTGAAGGTGAGCGCTGGCTCAAATTCGTTTCCGACTGTCTCCCTAGCGTAACGGCCAGGACAGCACGATGTTATCATTCCGGACGAGTTCGCTTCTTCGCTTTTCTTTTCGTTCCTTCCCGTCGCCTTATGAATACGCCCACCAACGACTCAGCGTCTCCCCAGCCGGTTCCCCTCTCCGCGACCGCGCGTCGGATTCTGGGCGTGCTGGTCGAGAAGGCGAAGACGACGCCCGACAACTACCCGCTGTCGTTAGCGGCCCTGATCAGCGGCTGCAACCAGAAGTCCAATCGATCGCCCCAGATGCAGGTGGACGAAGACGACGCTATCGACGCGCTTGAGGAGCTTCGTCGCGTCGGCGCGGCGCGTGAGGTCCAGGGCAGCGGCCGCGTCAACAAGTACCGCCACGCGGCGTACGAATTCTTGGACGTCGACAGTCCCGGATCTGCGGTCATGACGGAGTTGCTACTTCGCGGTCCACAGACCATCGGCGAACTACGAACGCGGGCTTCTCGGATGCACAAGTTCGATGATTTGCCGGCAGTTCAGGCGGTCTTGGACCAATTGACTGAGAAGAACTTAGTTGAGGCAATGTCGCCGCCGGGGCGCGGCCAGACGTTTGCTCACAAGCTCTACACGCCCGAAGAGCGGCAGTACTTGGACGCGAGGATCGAAAAGCAAGCTGCCAAGTCGTCACCCAGCGGGCCGTCAGCGGACAAAAACGCTGTTGATCAATTGATCGTCCGACTCGAAACCGTCAACTCGAGGATCGAAGAGTTGGAACAGCGCATCGATGCACTGGAGGGAAAGTAGTGTGGCGCGACGTCTATGTTGCCGATTTGCTCTCCCGGCTCGCTCCTACCGACGCTACCGGAGGACGTCGATTGAGTAATTGACGCATTCGTGCTCTCCAGCTAAGCCACCCTCGCAACTTTGGTTGACGACATATTTCCTGCTTCGTTAGTTGCTTCCTGTCGCTGCTCCGCAGCTGCTAGCAATGATATGGCTGGATTCCTGGGGCTCGCGCCAGGCTTTATCCTTTCGCCGCTCCGCGGCTTGTGGCTCGCGAGCTGCCCGCTGAATCGGGAAGCGCGAACAAGTAGCCGTTCAGGTACGATAGGCAACTCAAACAGGCCAATCTCTTCCCATTTTTCTGTCAGTTTCGACCACACCCATCTTCCTCTCCCCGCGGCTTCCGCGATTCTTCTGTCAGCCCGTCGCCGTCATCAGCCCGTCGCCGTCATCAGCCCGTCGCCGTCATCAGCCCGTCGCCGCCACCAGTCAGCAGCCAGTCGTTCTACGCGGCTTCGGGGACTCGGATGGAACGGACGATCTTGATGTCGCGCTCTTGAGTCAGGTTGACGATGGCGGGTGGACGATCAAGTTGGTCCCGGTCCCACATCTCGATGGTGGGGCTGTCGAAGTTGGCGCCATTGGTTCGAACGACGCGCCCGACCTTTTCGTTGTTGGTCTCGACGTAGCTGCCCACGGGATAGAGCGACGTCGCCTGCAACAGCGCTCGCACGGCCGTCGGATCCAGCTTGCCCGCTTTGACTTCTTCCAGGATTTGCTTGACCACGAAGTGACCCTGGGCTCCGTTGCGATGACGTCTTCGGCTCAGCATGCCGACGTAGGAATCGGCGACGGCGGCGATCTTGGCCAACGTGTGAATCTGTTGCCCTGACCGCCCTCTGGGGTATCCGCTTCGATCACATCGTTCGTGAATCTGATAGATCACCATCCGCGTGCCTTCGCTGAGCTGATCCTCGAAGCGTCCCGCGATTCCGATCGCATGAACGGGATGATCCGCCAAGTGCTGCAACTGACGCTGGTTCAGAGTCGACTTTGTTTCAAAGATCTCCAAACCCACTTCCGTCATGCCGATGTCGTGCAGCAAACATCCGGTCCCCAGTTCCATGATTCGCGAATGGTCCAAGCCGATTTCTAGGCCGATGATGATGGCCACTCCGGCCAGGTGCATGGCGTGACGCGTTGGGTACTCGGATTCAAACGGCGTGCTGGCCAGACACATGAACGCGTCGCGATCTTCATTGAGTTTGCGAATCAGCTCGTCACAGATCGAAACGATCGGTTCGATCTTGGGCTGCTTGGATGCCAACAGATCGTCGGCGAATTCGGCCATCCCTTGAATCAGACGATCGTTATCGCTGGCCCATTGACGGGTCATTTCCTTTTCGTATCGGTCGTGATCGGGTCGAACGACTTTCAGCAGCAACGGATCCTTGACGTCACCGACGTGCAATGGTTCGCCACTGTGAACTCGAGCGTCCACTGCCTTGGAGTGGTCATTGACGTGCAACGACTGAACGTATGCGTGCGGCGGCGAAACGCGCACGCTGATTCCCTGCGGCAAGAAACTATTCTGAATGGCCAGATCGCGAGTGCTTACCGCGACCGAGTCAATTCCTCGTTGACGAAGGCGATCCAAAAAGGCCTTGGTGACCTCCATCCCTTCGCTGAGTAGCTTGATTCGCGAGTTGGTCGGATCAACGATCGGCGCTTTGAGCACACTGCCCGTGCGGAGCGACGATACGGGAACCTGCTTGAACATTGACACGACGCATCCAACCGATAAACGGCGAAGTGAAGTCAAAATGTTGCAAGTGCTTCCAAACCCGGGAAAGGGAAACGCCGGCAATCGTGAGGGGACGAACGGTGTGTGGCTTTGATCAGCCACTGTCGCAGTGGTGCCGCGACGCTGCCCCTTTCGTGGCGAACCCACGGCCGATCGATGGGGGCGATCGGCCGTCCCCATCGGAACGAGCCACGCAAGGGACAAGGACGATTAGCGTGAACGCACGGGGATCATCTCCGCGGGCACGCTGGACACGTCAACCGGCTGATTCATGGCCGTCGGTTCCGGCTCGCTTGGAATCATCTGCATCGGCACTTCCTCCGCCGACTGCGGATACAAGACGTCGCCATAGATCGCTTCGGTAGCTTGAATCTTGAGGGACAGATTGCAGCTGTGACAGCCACAGTCAATCATCGCAACGTCTGAAGAATCGGCCAGACCGATCGCGATATCCGACTTGATCTCACCCGGGTCGATCCACATGCCCTCGGGCGTCAACTGCATCACGCCCAGGTCAAACTCCAGGTTGCGCCGGAGTGCTTCGTTACTCACGTAAGTCGCCAACAGACTGTTCTGCGCGTTCAGAAGATCGTCCAACGCTTGGATGGCATCACGGGCAGCTGTTGGTCCCGCCGGCTGGCCTGTCTGTTCATTGACGACACGCCGGTCTTCGTTCAATGCCACCTGCTCGGCCGCGATCCGCACCGCCTGTCGCCCCAATTCGAACAGAAACTGGTTGGCCTGTAGCTGACGGATTTCAGTTCGAAGCTGTTGCCAGATCGCGTCTTCAACCGCGTAATAGGCTCGTTTGGAACGCTCGTAGTTGATCAGCACCGCTCGGTAGTCGTTGCGTTCCAGTAATCGGGTCAGCGGAGCATCCCAGCGTAACCCCACGTTCATCCGACTGGTTCGGCTATTGAGGTTGAAGTAGTTATTGTTGGCGTTGCCGATGCCTCCGCTGAACGTCAAATCCAAATCGCTTTCCAGGTCATCCGCAACGACTTCGATCTGACGATACTGGTCCACCAGGAACGCGCGAGCGTTGGCCAAGTCACGACGATGATGCCTTGCGATGTTGAACGCGACCCGAGGGGAGATGTCGACGTCGGGCAGCAGCACACTTTCGGTCCGAGATCGAGCTTGGATCAATTGCAGCACTAAGACGTCATCACTCAGTTTTTGCAGCAAGTCTTGTGTTCCGATGACAACC
>JBCCUO010000452.1:0-4323 GCA_039196805.1 Planctomycetota bacterium
AATCGGCTCGGGACCACGGAGTGGTCTGTCGACGACAGGCCCAGCCATCACACTGGCGTTGCTTTCTTCAGGTACGCGGGATCGATCGTGACGCCGAAACCGGGGCCAGTGGGGACATCGATCCGACCTTTGTTTGGATTGAGTGATGAAGTGGGGCATTCAAAGGGGATTTTGGAAAGACCCTTGTACTCTTGGTGGGCGCCCGGGTCGTCGACGAAGGCGGCAAAGTGTAACACGTAGACGTAGCCCAGACCTGAGCCGGACATGTGCACGGTGCATGGCTTGCCCAGCGAGTTGGCCATCTTGGCGACCCTGGCCGATCGCACGAACCCTCCGAAGTAGTGTAAGTCAGGCTGAGCGATGTCGACGACGTCATGAGCAAGTGACCAACGGAAACGCCGGAGGCTAAACTCTTGTTCGCCGCCTGCGATCGGAATGTTCAGCGCTTGCGTGACCTGTTGCGTTTCCCAAAGGTGATCGAACGGACAGGGCTCTTCAAAGAACGCGTAACCATGATCCTCCATCATGCGTCCGATGCGGATCGCGTTGGGGACGTCGTAAGAGCTGTTGCTATCCGCGTACAACGTCACCGCGTCCCCGAAGGTTTCACGGACCATAGGAATCAATGCTTCGCTACGCCCACGCGGTCTTTCGACGTTGTTGCTCATCCGCCCGCCTAGCCGGAACTTCAGTGCCTGACCGCCCGTTTCCTCCAACAGATTTTGTAGGTGCTCGATCTCTTGTTCGGGTTGGTTGCCGCGATTGCTGCTGGCCCGGTAGACCGCCAAGCGATCTCGCTTGGCGCCACCGAATAGGTCGCATACCGGGCGACCGCCGGCGCGACCCAACAGATCCAACACGGCGAGTTCCGCCGCCGCCACACAGCACCAAAATGCCAGTCCTTGCCATTTGTAGTTGCTACCCCGGCGGTAGACGTCCGTCAGCACCTTTTCAAGATCGCGCGCATCGCGTCCGATCCAAGCGGGAGCAACCCGGGCCTTGAAGATCGGATAAGCCTGTTGCAAACGTGATGAGTTGGCGACGGCGATCCCCTCAGCGCCGTCCCGGGTGCGAACGCGAACCAGAAACTCATTGCCGACCCTTAGCAGTTCCATGCTTTCGATCACCAACGGATCCGCCAGTCCGTCCAACTTCAAGACAGTCTGTGAGGCGATCTCGGCCAGTTCGCGGTCGCGCTGGTCGGCTGATTCGATCTGATCGGCAACCGCCGACGACACCATCCGCGGCAATGCGGGCAATCCCGCCGTCAGCGCGATTGACGACGCCATGAATCGTCGACGTGAACGTCGCTTGTTGGCGAACGAATTGGGCTTGGGCATGAACGACTCTCCAGGGAGCTGAGGCAGGCTCAAATTCTACTCCGCTCGGGTTGAGCTCGCTGGCAGCCTACAATCGGCCGCTCCTACACTCAGCCAATCGTTCGCTCCCCGCCTCGTACCAACATCGATTCCGTGAATCAGCTTGCCGACTCGCTTAGCCCCTACTTGCTTCAACATCAGAGCAACCCGGTCGATTGGTATCCGTGGTGTGATGAAGCCTTTCAGGTGGCGCAAGAAAGAGACGTGCCGGTCTTTCTGTCTGTTGGCTACGCCGCCTGTCACTGGTGCCATGTGATGGAACGTGAAAGCTTCGAGAACGAATCGATTGCCGAGTTTCTGAACAAGCGATTCGTCAGTATCAAGGTCGACCGTGAGGAACGTCCCGATATCGACCAGATCTACATGAATGCCGTTCAAGTCATGACCGGCCGTGGCGGCTGGCCGATGAGCGTGTTTTTGGATCACGACAGACAGCCGTTTTATGCCGGAACCTATTGGCCGCCGACAGCGCGTGGCGACATGCCTGGATTCGCTCAAGTGCTGGATGCCATCGCTGACGCGTGGCTGCAACGTCGCGACGAGGTCTGCAAGCACGCCCGCCACATCACCGACGCCTTGCAGCAACTGGCAGTGGGAACGGGAGATGCCTCCTCCGATCTCCCCGAACCCCACCTGGTCGATCAAGCCTGCGACGCACTGTTGGAGTCACTGGATACAACCCACGGTGGATTCGGAGGCACACCCAAATTTCCGCACGCAACGGACTTGCTGCTGCTGCTAACTCGCGGCCAGGCGACCGGCAATCAACCATGGGTCAATGCCGCAACCTTGACGCTGCGAAAGATGGCCGCAGGCGGCATACGCGATCATATCGGTGGTGGATTCGCTCGTTACAGCGTGGACGCTCGTTGGCTAGTCCCTCACTTCGAGAAGATGCTGTACGACAACGGCTTGCTGGCGGAGGTCTACCTGCGAGCCTATCAGGTGACCGGCGAGGGTGGTTTTGCCGACGTTGCGACGGAGGTGCTCGACTACTTGATCACACAGATGACCGACAGCTCGGGTGGATTCCATTGCAGCGAGGACGCCGATAGCGAGGGGGTCGAGGGCAAGTACTACGTGTGGACACCAAACGAAGTCGCGGAGGTGCTGGGTGATGACTCGCAGCGGTTCTGCCGAATCTACAACATCACACCACAGGGGAATTTTGAGGGAAAGTCGATTCCACACCTGACTCGTTCGATCGCCCAGTGGGCGGAGGACGAGTCGATCGAACTTGCAGACTTCAAGCGTTGGCTGGGGGAGTGTCGTAGAAAGCTATTTGAAGCACGATCACGACGAGTCCGCCCGGCTCGCGATGACAAGGTGATCGCGGGCTGGAACGCCTTGGCCATCCGGTCGCTGGCCATCGCCGGCGGTGTGCTGGAACGGACTGACTATCTGAGGGCCGCACGAGAGGCCGTGGACTTCGTCGGCCAACACATGCGGGATGACGACGGCCGTTTGCTGCATGTCTTTCGCGGGCAGCAGAGCCGGTTACCCGGGTATGTGGACGACCATGCCTATCTGATTGATGCCCTCGTGGCCCTCTACGAGAACACGGGCGACTCAAGCCTAATTGATCACGCTGTGAAACTGGGCGATCAGTTGGTCAACCACTTCTTTGATGCCGGCTCGGGCGGATTCTTCTACACGGCCGACGACAGTGAAGGTTTGATCGCCCGACAGAAGGATTGGCATGACGGCAGTCTGATCAGCGGCAATGCATCGGCGGTGATGGCCATGCTGAAGCTATCACGATTGGCAGGTCGTGACGATTTTCGCGAGGCGGCCATACAAACACTGCGGGTGGCGCATGAAGTGCTTTCGACTCAAGCTGCCGCCTGCGCCGGTATGTTGATCGCGTTGGATCGTTGTCATCACGACCACGAACAATGGGTTCTCGCTGTCGCCGAACGATCGGATGTCGTGACTTGGCGGCAAGCGCTGCTAGATACGTATCGCCCGCACGCCACGCTCGCCTGGTCGATGCCCGACCAGTCGTCCCATGCACTGTCCGAGTTGATTGCGGGTAAAAACTCAGTCGATGGTCAGGCTGCACTCTATTGCTGTCGCCACTTCGTGTGTGAACCGCCGATGATCGGGGAGACGATCGGAGAGATCCTTCACACGTGATCCACCCTCGGTACAGCCCTTGCGTTCCGGTGATATGGGGGCCGACGCGCAGCGAACCGATCGCCCCCCGCGAATGATCCCAACCCGAAGCGTCCGTTTTGAATTTGCGCTTTCTGGTTTCTCGTACGTGATTCGCACCGCAAATTGCGAGAAACCCAAGGGCATTCGCTTTCACTCTCCCTCCGGGAGAGTCGGCCTCTCAGGTCTTTCGTGAGCGTTCCCCGCCCGAGGGCACCGACGCGCAGCGTTGGTCTGCGTCCGACCCTCCCGCAAGCGGGAGGACGATTTTGGAAGTGCAACTTCAGATAGCGCCAGCGCGTTGGGATTGACGGAGCACAAAGCCGGTCCAAACCAGTTGCGTCAGCGAGGGATCGGGCCAGCGATCGTCGCAACAACCGTTGCACCGACAAGCGGATCACCGCGATGATCCGCACAAACGGCTACTTGAACTGATCCGCAAGGCTTGGCGCACCGGAGTTTTTTGACTCAAGGCGGTCCTGACGTAGCGTTCCGTAGAGAGTGAGCGTTCCGTTGTTCGGATCGCTGCCTGGCAACTGCCCCCCGGCGGGAACCAGGTCAGTCTTGCTCCCAGACAAAGGCAAACCGCTCGAGAGAGCGGGGCGCAAAGCCACGGGTCCGTGGGTCGCATCGGTGCCGGTTTTCGGCGTAGGTGTTGGCCTCAGGATCGCCGGGCTGCCAAGGGATCGCGGTGGTTCCGATTATTCGGAATCGTTGTGAAGCCAAGGCTTGTCAGACGCATGTCGGAGATGAGGCTGCCTTCTGTTCCCGGAGAGGTTCACGTCGAGCC
>JBCCUO010000453.1:0-4316 GCA_039196805.1 Planctomycetota bacterium
CGTCATCCATCGAGATATCGACGTTCGGGTCTTCGGCGGGGGGAGGGCATCCGACGGTAGCCATCACGAGGACGGCAATGGACAGGCAGGAGATCAACGGGATTCCGCGTTTCATTTCTCAGGGACCTGATGCTTAAGGATCAAGTAAAGGTGGGTGATGGTAGGGGGACCGTGTCGACCGGCAAAACCGGGTCGTCGGTGCTGGGAAGCAAGCGGGGCTGACGTTCGGATCGACTTCTAGGCTCACGCACGCGACTGAGAATGCCGAAGAAAGCTCAAGTAGTCTCGCGACCTTCGCCAAAAAATGCTTTGGGGTGACCCCATGACGTTCCGATCACTCGCCGTTCTCGCCACCTTCAGCCTAATCGGGGCGGGGAATCTTGAAAACGCCTTCGCTCAAGATGCGATGTTGCCCCGGGCTCCGAAGATCGAATTGGCCGAAAATACCAGCCCTTCGGATCGTTCCGACCGGAAGCAGACGGTCGCCCAGATGCGTCAGGCCCGTGCCATGTTCGAGGCCAAGCAGCGATTGGCGCGGATCGAGCGGAACGCCTGGCTGGGCTACGAGCCGACTCGACCCGCCTGGGCAGCGATCCCCATGACGACCAGCCGGTACACGCGGCCGGCCTTCCGGTACCCGATCTTCCTGTACCGCTAGCCGTTCGGGCAGAGTCGACAGATCACTCCTCCGTGATCCCGAGCCGCATTCACCCCGCGAAGCGAATCAGTGGGCACAACCGTAGCCGAACTCGCGAGGAGTTTCGGCGGCACCATGCTCCTTTCACCGCTGCGCGGTTTCGGAATCCGGGGCGAAGAGCCTGGCCTTCAGCGAAGGACGGGGCCAAATGTCTATCTCGCGAATAATCTTGGTTTGAGTTCAAGAGGTACCGAGCTCCGCGACGATCATGTCGATAAGGGGACGGAGGAGAACCGCGCGGACGCTATCAAGGCCTCCTCGCTGTGAAACTTACCGTGATATGGCCGCCGTTGCTGACGGCCCTGCTCGCTCTGGCCAGCGGCTGCACACTATTTCCTGAGACGCGTTCGCGGGATGCGATCCACAATCCGTTTCCCCAGTTGAAGCGGATCGCGGTGTTGCCTTTCTATAACCAGAGCAACGAACCCACCTTGGACGCGGAGTCGGTCAGCCAGGCCTACTACGGGGCGGTGCAGTCGATTCCGGGATTTGAGGTGCTTCCCACCGGTGTGGCTAAAGACCAGTGGCTGAGGTACGCGCGGCAGTTCGGCGAGCCCACGACGGGAAGTGACTTCCAGGCGCTGGCTCGATTCATGAACGTGGAAGCCGTGGTCGTCGGATCGGTCACCGACTTCGATTCGTTTTATCCGCCGCGGATGGCGATGACGGTCCAGTGGTATGCCGCCAACGATGGCTTCCACTCGATTCCCGCCGGATACGGTCTGCCGTGGGGCACGGACGCGGAAGAGAAGATTCCGCGACGCATCGTCCGCGAAGCCGAATTCGAGTTGGCCCGCAGCCAGCTTTCGACGCAGACTCCGGTCCAAGACGCCCAGCCGATACCGTCAGCCCACGCTCCGACGCTTCCGCAACCCACCGACACGGGGCTCCACGAATCGGCCGAGGAGATCTCGCCCATGTCGGGCCAGACATTCGTGATTGATGATCCCTCGGTCTGGCAATCACCCGACGTCGTCGGGCATGATCCAACGCTGCAGGTGTTGCCGGGTGAACTGGATGGTTACGCCATGGGGCCGCAGGGCCAATGGCATCCGAGTGACGGTCAGATGCTTAGCGAAGATGCGGTGATGACTAGTCAGCTGCCTGTCGACTGGCCGGATCCGACGGACCTGATCCCCGACCCTCCCAGCCCGATGGCTCCCCCCAAAACGGTCTCGCACGAACCGGTGCTCACGCACACGCGGATTTACAACGGGAACGACCCCTATTTCACCGATCGACTGTCAGACTGGGTCGAGACTGGCGATGACGCTCGCTCGGTAGGCTGGCAAGGCTATCTGCATCGTAGCGATGATTTCGTACGTTTCTGTTGTTACCTGCACGTCGTCGAAATGCTGGAGTCTCGCGGGGGTAGCGATGAAAGCGACCTCATCCTCCGTTGGCCCCTGAGCCGATACTGATGTCGGTCAAGTGAGAGCCGGCGGATGTCAGAGTTGCTCTCGCGAAGTCAACTTCAGTAGCGGATGCAACGCGATGGACACGGAAGTCAATGTGTTGGCCTTGGTCAAAGGCGATGAGAAGTTCATCTTCCTTTTCGACGACGACAACAAGGACCAAACGCTCCGCCAACTGGCACGCTTTGCGGCGGACCCGGAATTGGACTTCAGCTGGTACGACGCCGCGATGTTGAGCCGCAAGATTCGCGATGCGCTACCGGAGGTGGACGAGGTCTCCGCCAGCCAGGAGTTCGATAGTCTGTCAGTCGATGACTTTCGCTAATGCGTCGCGAGATCGCTCAGTTTCTTAGCTTCCTGGCGACCGAGCGTAATGCGTCGGACCTGACGATCAAGGCTTATCGCGAGGACCTCTTCGGGCTGATCGATTGGTTGGAAACTGACCAGGGCAAGCTTCCTGGGGTCGAGGATCTGTCGCCCCAGGATTTGCGAGGCTACCAATCGGCTCTCCAGCAAGCGGGCTACGCGCGTTCGACGATCGCTCGCAAACTGGCTTCGCTACGCAGTTTCTATAAGTTCGCCATGCGGCAGGGATTCGCGACCAGCAATCCGGCCAAGCCGCTGCGCAACCCGCGTCAGCAACGAAAGCTTCCCCATGTCCTGACCAACGATGAAGTGGGACGCTTGCTGGTCGCGCCGCCCGCCGACACGGTTGCCGGCCTCCGCGACCGAGCGCTGTTAGAAACGATGTATTCCGCTGGGCTGCGCGTGAGTGAACTGGTGGGCATTCGCGACGGTGATGTGCAACACCGCGAACAGGTTGTCCGCGTTCGTGGAAAGGGTAAGAAAGAACGACTCAGCCCACTCGGGTCGTTCGCGCTTAAAGCGATCAGCAACTACGCCGCGAAACGGGTCCGTGACCCCAAGGCCGAAGCACTGGGACGCGACGCCCCCACGTTTGTCAATCGGTTCGGACGCGTGCTGACGACCCGAAGCGTCGGCCGGATGCTAGAAAAGTACATCGCCAAGGCCGAACTCGACTCGAGAACCAGCCCGCATACTTTGCGACACAGCTTCGCCACTCATCTGCTGGATCGCGGCGCCGACATCCGTAGCGTCCAAGAACTACTGGGGCACAAGAACCTGGCCACCACTCAGATCTATACGCACGTCAGCGCGGCGAACCTAAGGCAGATCTACGAACAAGCCCACCCCCGAGCCGGCTTTGGCTAAAAAAGGCGCACCGCGGCTGCAAGGCGTGACTGTGCTCTGGTGACACGAGCAACCGGTGAAACATCGGTTGTGTCCCCTGCAATCCGAATCGTCGCATCATCCCGAAAACCCCAGGTTCTTTGCGATCGAAGTCCTTAGCGATACCACGTTGCCAGCCGCTCTGGCGATAGCCCCAGTCGGTAGCCGGCCTGGATTCGCCAGTTACGGAGCGTCTGTCGGACGACGCCGCGCGATTCCCAACGACGCGCGTCCACGTGGATCGGGCCAGGAAGCAGCACCGGGCGACTGTGCTTTCGTAGCCGCACGGAGAGTTCGACGTCTTCCATCAACGGCATGGTTGCAATGCCGCCAAGCTGGTTCAGTCGTTGGCGGTTGGCAAAGATGCCCTGGTCGCCGAAAGGGCAATGCCGCCACCGGACACGCTGTGCGTTGCCCCATTCGATCCAACGAAAGACTGATCGACTCGAACCGATCGATTGGCGAAAGGCACCCCAGGTGACGTCGTCCAGCTCGCAAATCTGCCTGAGACAGCTCGGGTGCAATCGATTGTCGGCATGGCAAAACAACACGACATCCGTGTTGGCGGCTGCCAGTCCCGACGCCAGCTGATGGCCTCGACCCGGTTGGCTGGATAAGACACACGCTGCCTGAAAGGACTCGGCAATGGAAACCGTATCGTCCTGACTTCCTCCATCGACCACGATGATGTTCGTCGCTCCCGCGTCCGAGATGGCTGTCAGGCAATCGTCGATGCAAAGGGCTTCATTGAGTGTCGGGACGACGACCGTGATGTCAGCGGGCGTCATACCAGTTGCACGTCACGATAGCGAACGTAGGCAACCGGGCCGATCACCAGCAGCGGTAACCAAGCACCCATTGCCGGAGGCAGCCAAACGCCGCTACTGCCCATTGTGCTGCCCAAAGTCTTCAACGCGAAGAAGAAGATCACCGTACCGATCGCGATCCCGACC
>JBCCUO010000454.1:0-4315 GCA_039196805.1 Planctomycetota bacterium
ACTGAACATCGTGATCAACGTCCAGGCATTCGATCCGGGGCGATGACGGCCAAATCCACCTTCGACGAAAACGAAGTACATCAGGATGTGCGCCAATTCAACCAGTCGGTACGCGGCGAGGCCTGCCAACCAGGTGATCCCCGCACCACCAGTTGGTGAACAAATTGCCAAGCCGATGCTGATGATCGCGATCCAGCTCAAGACGTGAGACTCGGTCAGTCGCCACGTGAACCGACCGCCATCGAGTAGCCTCCGCAGCACGTGATAGGTGCTCAGCCACGTCAGGCCGCGAAGCAAAAACACCAAGACATTCAGCAGGACAGGTTCATCGTCAGGTTGGTCGTCCAAGGTATGCGCTTCCGCTGGGGCGGTTCCAGTGAAGTACAAAGTGGGTTTTCCATCAATGCCGGTCCATCGTGACTCCCGGTCGGGTCGGTACGCAATCCGTTCGGCCCTTTTGGTTCCTGACCAAGAAATCTCGGGGAGGCTGAGAAATCCTGTAACCTCTGAGGTTCCGGTGGTAATTGCTCGCTGATGGGAGAAACGATGGATCAAACGAGTCGCTCCGAGCAGTTTGTGCGGCAGCTAACCGAGCATCAAAACCGTTTGTTCGGCTACGTCTATTCGCTGCTGGGAGACCACGCCCGCTCGGCGGACGTCGTTCAGGAGACGAATCTGGTGCTGTGGCGAAAGATTGATGAATACGATCCGACTCGACCATTCTTGCCCTGGGCGTTTGCCATCGCACGTTTTCAAGTCATGGCCAACCTGAGAGATAGCGGTCGGGATCGCGTGCTGCTCGATTCTGAGTTGGCCGAAACGATAGGCGCCGAAGCGGAGCAACAGTCCGCCGACGTCGATGACATCCGCTTGGCCCTGCCAGGCTGCATGCAGCGGCTGACGGAGGCCAACCGGCAACTGATCCAAAAGCGCTACTTTGAATCCAGATCGATTGCTGAGGTCGCGCAATCGACCGGTCGCAGCGTGGGGTCGATCAAGGTGGCCCTGCTGAGGATTCGTCGGCAACTGGCTGAGTGCCTGCAACGACATTTGGCATCGGAGGTTCGATAGGATGCCAACCAACCACATTCCGCCTGAACACGACGAACTTGAGTCGCTGTTGGTCGACTGGGAAGACGGTTCGATCGATGACGCGGGAGTGGAACGGATCCGCAAAATTCTTCGCAGTGACGCGTCTGCTCGGCAACTCTTCGTTCAGCATCAGCTACTGAGCGCGTTGTTGCACCTACAGGGCGCGGCTCCGCTTCAGCCGCATGAAACCTCGGAAACGGCGGTTTCGAATCCGTCGCCGGTCCGCCGACATCTAACGGCGGGGCGATTCACGATGTTGATGGCGACCGCAGTTGCAGCAGCGTTCTGCGTATTGACTGCTCGGCTGCTGTTTTTGGAGTACTCGATCAACAGTGGTTCAAGTGTCCCAGGCACTCCGCTCGATGTGCCGCCGGCCGACCAAGTCGCCGTTGCCCCGCATGACCAGATGCGCCGTGATCAGCCTGGCCGTGACCAACCCGCAGAGGCGACGTCGCAAGGTGTTGCCCTGGTGACACGGCTGGTGGATGTGCAGTGGGGTGACGGTCAGGCCGCGATGGACGTCGGCGATGCGTTGACGCCGGGACCGTTTCGATTGCAGCAAGGATTTGCACAGATCGAGTTCTTTTGCGGGGCAACGGTCGTGGTCGAGGGGCCGGCCGAGTTGGACTTGAAGACACCGCTGCTGGCGAAGGTCCGACGCGGTCGACTCCGCGCTCAGGTACCACCGGCGGCCCGCGGCTTTTCGCTGGAGGCGGAGCAACTGACCGTTGTTGACCTGGGCACTGAATTTGGGCTGTCGGTTTCATCTGGGCAGGCCAACGTCGAAGTCTTTGATGGTGAAGTGGAGCTTCAACCCAAGGACTCAGAGCCGCGACTGTTGACGGCTGGTCAGGCGGTCATTCATGACGGCGCCCGCTATCAGTCGTCCGAAGTGACACAAAACCAGTTCGTGGACATCGCGGGACTTCGATCGCGAGCCGAGGGTCAGCAAGACCAGCGCTTTCAACGATGGATGAATTGGTCGAATGAGTTTCGAAAGGATCCACGCTTGATCGCCTATTACGCTTTCGAGCAGCACGATACACGGCAGCGCCGGCTGATCAGCAGCTTGCGGCCGTTGAACAGTGAACTGGATGGTGCCATCGTCGGCGCGGGACGAGTTGCGGGGCGATGGCCAGGAAAAGAGGGGCTGGAGTTCAAGCGTCCCGGTGATCGAGTTCGCATGCAGATCCCGGGTGAGTATCGATCATTGACGTTCGCCTGTTGGGCGAAGATTGATAGCCTGGACCGCTGGTACAACTCGTTGTTCCTAACCGACAACTACAATGAAGGGGAGCCCCATTGGCAGATATTGGATTCCGGTCAGCTGTTCTTTTCGGTTCGTGTCAAGAAAGACGACGGGTCAGGTCCCGAGCACCGCGAAGTCCTGTCTCCTTCATTCTGGGATCACTCACTGAGTGGCAAGTGGTTGCATCTAGCGACCAGCTATGATGTGGACCAGCAACAGGTCACGCATTACGTCAACGGCGATGTGATTCATCGCGAGCAGGTTCCGGATCATCAGTTGGTAACAACGACTCGATTCGGCAGATCAACACTTGGGAACTGGTCCTCGCCGCAACGGCCCGATGCACGCTTTGCGATCCGAAACTTGAATGGCAGCATTGACGAATTTGCGATCTTCGCCGCATCGCTGACCGGGGAAGAAATCAAGGAGATGTATGAAAATGGGAAACCGTAGATCGCCCCGATGGGTGCTGCTGACGCAAGTTGCGCTGCTGGTCGGCGGATGCGTACTGGCTTCGTCGACCTTTGCTGCCGACGCTGCGGTGGAGAATGCGGATCGGTTGTTCACGCTGCGCGTCCTCCCACTGCTGAAGGTCAAGTGCTTTGGCTGTCACGGGAACGACCCGAAGGACCTGCGCGGCGACTACAGTCTGATTGCCCGCGATGTGATGATTCGTGGTGGTGAGTCGGAGGAGCCGGCGGTCATCCCGGGTCATCCCGATGAGAGTCCGCTCTATCAAGCGGTTCTCTGGGAAGGGAGTGAGATGCCGCCCAAGGAGAATGATCGGCTGACTCAACAAGAGACCGATTGGATCAAGGCGTGGATCGCCGCCGGCGCGCCTTGGCCCTCCGCCAAGGAGCGCAGAGCGATACAGGAGACGGAATGGGCCAAACGCGAAACGGACGAGGGCACGATCGTTGACACGAGCGGCGGGCAGGCGGATGACTGGACGTACCGGCGCTACCAAGCAGAAGACATCTGGGCGTTTCAGCCGATCCGTAAGCCGGTCGTGCCAGGTGCCAAAGCAGGCCGGCATCCAATCGATTCCTTCATCGACCAGAAACTCTCTGACGCAGAACTATCGCCCGCGGACATCGCGGATCCGCGGGATCTGATTCGACGAGTATCGTATGACCTGACGGGATTGCCGCCGACGCCCAAGCAAGTTCGCCAATTCGTCGCTGCCTGGCAAAAAGACCAGGGCACAGCTTGGTCGGAAGCCATTGAGCGCCTTCTTCAAAGCGACCACTATGGCGAGCGTTGGGCTCAGCACTGGTTGGACGTGGTTCGCTATGCCGATACCGGTGGTTTCTCGAACGACTACGAGCGTTCCAACGCTTGGCGTTATCGAGACTATGTCATTCGAGCCTTCAACGACGATCTTCCATTCAACCAGTTCGTTGTCGAGCAGATTGCCGGCGATGAAGTGGAGCAGCGAATGCGGAACGGGGAGTCCCTGAGCGAGTTTCCTGCCGACGCTTTTGACCGATCGGCGGCGGAACTGACAGTCGCGACCGGAATGCTCAGGATGGGTCCATGGGGAACCGCGATGATCCCAAAGGAAGAGGCTAGGCAGATCTATCTTGACGACTTGGTTCACAACGTTGGTCAGTCGTTCTTGTCGATTCCTCTTCGATGCTGCAAATGCCACGACCACAAGTTCGATCCGATCCCCACGCGCGACTATTACAGCCTCTATGCGGCGTTTGCGACCACGCAGGTGGCGGAAGTTCCCGCCGAGTTCTTGGACGAAGAGAATCTTGAGGGATTCGACGAGAAACGCAGATTGACTGAGGAACTGCTTGCGTACGCCAAGGCCGAACTCAAGAAGGTCAACGACAAGCAAGAGTCAGCAGCCCGTTTGTGGTACCAGCAACATGACCTGCCTTACAAAGACGAAAACGCTCGCAAGAAGGATCCCGAGTCGAAGAAACCGCCCCGTCATGTTGGTTTGACGCCGGAGGAGAAGGGAAT
>JBCCUO010000455.1:0-4314 GCA_039196805.1 Planctomycetota bacterium
CATCACGCAAAGGGTGCTGCGATTGTTGTCGCAACAAATCAGCGAGCGGCTTGACGGCATTCTGGTAGGCCCGCGTTTGCATCAGAGCCCAGCCCTTGGCGTACTGCACAAACGGAATCAGGGCGGGGTCTTTGTCCGATGCCAAGACCTGATCATAAACCTGAATGGCATCTCGAAACCGGCCCTGATTGCTGGCCAGTTGGCCCAGTTTGTATCTGGCCTGGTCCGCCATTCGGCTATCGGGGGACGACTGAATCAGCTGTTGCCAAATTTGGATCGCCGCGTCCGAGTCGCCCGAAGCCAACGTCGCCTGTCCGGCCAGCAAGACCGCTTCATCCGCGCGGACACCGCTTGGGTCGGCTTGTTGACTCGCTCGAAACGCAACCGCCGCCTTGGCCGCGTTGCCGAGACGCAAGTGGGCCTGGCCCAACAGCAGTTGCGCTTCCGCTTTGCGCTGAGCCGTGTCCAAGCGATCCAGTTCGCTCGGCAAAAGGTCGATCGTGGCGTCAAACTGACTGGCCGAATTCATCAGCGTGGCGGCGCGAATGACCCAGTACGGCCGCTGGACGTTGCTTTCGACGCGGGTAAGGAGTGTTCGGTACGTCCTGATCGCTCGGTCAGAGTCGCCCTGTCCGAAGAGCGATTCAGCGCGGATGAATTGCACATCGGGGGCCAACTGGTCGCTGGGGAACCGCTTGATGAACGTGGCGGAAAGCTCGGCGGCCAAAGCCGTGTTGCCCAACTGCAGGGCGGTGAAGGCCGCGTTGTAGAGGGCACGCGAGGCAAGCGGATCGTCGGGTGCGTCCTGATACGCTTGGCGAAAGACTTTCAACGAGTCGGGTAACGTTTCGGGTTGGAAAGACAATGATTCAGCCAAGTCCAAGCGAAGCGCGGTAGCGAAGTCGCCTTGCAGCCCGTTGTCGATCCGTTGGCGAGCGATCGATTGGGCGGCCGCGTAGTCTTTCTGCTGGATCTTGATCCGCGCCAGCCAATGAGCTGCTTCGGTCGCCGCGGCGACATTCGTTTGATCCAGCACCTTCTCGAATCGTGTCGCCGCGAGTGAGATGTTGCCGCTTCGGTAGGTGCTCTGTGCGGACGCCAGCAACGCGGGGCCCGCATACGTTGACCTTGGGAATTTGGACAGCAGCTGCTCGTACTTCTGGGCCGCCTTGCCCGGGTCATTCAGTTGCACCAACGCAAAGCCCTGGCGGAATAACGCGTACGCCATGTCATCTTGCACGACCGAATCGCCGGCATCCTCTTTGGACGCAAGTTTAAAAGCGTCGTCAAAGTACCGCAGCGAACTTTGATAGTCGTCGTTGGCAATGCTGAGATCACCCAGTCGAAGCTGGACGTCGACGGCGACATCGCTGTCGCGACACGCCTGCAGGACTTGCTTGAACGATGCCATGGCGGCATCACGCTGGTCCAATTCCTCTTGGGCCACGCCTCGAGCGTACAAGGCATCGCACCGGAGTGGTGAGTCCTTGGCGGTCGGCATCGACAGCAGTTGGTTGAACAGCTTGACCGCTTGTTCGAATTCACCCAGCCCGTACGAGGCTTCACCGCTGTAGAAGTAGGCACGGTCCAAGAAACGGCTGGTGGGAAACTCCTTGCGCAGCGTTGTAAACGTATCACGTGTTTGCTTGAGGCGTCGCGGGTCCCGGTTGGGAGCCTCACCGGCCAACGTGAACAGGCAAAACCCCCGGTTGGCCAGGCTCTCTTCGCGAAGCTCGAAGGAGTCATCGTCCAGAGCGGATGCGAACGATTTTTCCGCCGCTTTGTAGTTGGGCGTTTCCTGCTGCATGTAGCAGATGCCCAAGTAGTGCGAAGCCTTGGCGGCTCGTTCGCTCTTGGGAAATCGCTTCAGAAAGTCTCTCCAACTTTGGATCGCCAGATCGATCGCCCCTCCGGTCTGGAAATTGGCGGCGTCGGCGTAGGCGGCCATCTCCGCCTCCGCTGCGCGATCGATTCCCCGCCCAGCCTGCTGGGCCGGAAGGGGGGCAAGCATTGCAAACCAACTGATGGCGACCAGGAAAGCAATGGGTACGGAGCGAGCGTTCATTCGCATGACGGGTCAGCGGAAGGTATGGATGCCGACGGCGCGCTTTGCCAGCGGGACGATCGATCGAATCCGTCGGACATGACTTGCAGTCTAACGATCCGTGCCGGGGTCTGAATAGTTCGTCGTGCCCGACACGACGGGCCTCCGTACGGCCTGACCGCAGGAATAGCGATCGATTAAGCTTTTCGGTCCGTATCGGACAGTTGGACTGTCAGAAAGCGGGATTTGAGTCGACTTCGATGCGTAATTTGCCCGAACTGCGCAGGTTCTGATGATCTATGTCGTCCACTACGAAGCGGATCCATTCCTTCCCCAATTAGCTAATTGTGACACCGCGTGACTGAGAAAACCTGCCTGATTACCGGAGGCGCCGGATTCATTGGATCCCATTTGACCGAGTCGTTGCTTGGCCAGGGTCATCGGGTGATTGTTGTGGATGACCTTTCGACAGGGCAGCAGACGAACTTGTCAGCCGTGATCGATCATCCTCGGCTGAACTATGTCCAAGGCAGCGTCGACGACGTTGCTCTGGTTGCCGAATTGGTCGGCCGAGCTGATGTGGTCTACCACCTGGCCGCCGCTGTTGGAGTGGCCTTGATCGCTAGTCAGCCGATTCAGACGATTGAACGCAATATCTATCCCACACAGCTATTGCTGGACCGGCTGGGAGACCGTGCGCGGCGTGGTGAACGGGTGCCCTGTTTCATTGCCAGCACCAGCGAGGTCTACGGCAAGAATCCCAAGTCGGTGTGGTCGGAAGAAGACGACTTGGTGTTCGGCGCGACCACCAAACCCCGCTGGAGCTATGGGGTTTCCAAGGCGGTCGACGAGTTCTTGGCATTAGCCAATTTCAAAGAGTTGAACCTGCCGGTTGTGGTCGGGCGATTCTTTAACGTCGTCGGTCCGCGGCAAACCGGCGCCTACGGCATGGTGCTGCCAAGATTTGTGGATGCCGCCTTGGCGGGCAAGCCATTGATCGTGCACGACGATGGGGCTCAGGTGCGATGCTTTGCCCACGTTCAAGACGTCATCAGCGCGGTGATCAAGCTGACCGAGACGCCCGAGGCGGCAGGACGCGTGTACAACATCGGCAGCGACACGCCGGTGTCAATCTTGGAACTCGCCCAGCGCGTGATCGCGCGGGTCAATCCGGAAGCGAAGATCGAATATCAGTCGTACTCACAAGCGTACGACGATTCGTTTGAAGACATCCGTCGACGTGTTCCCGACTTGACTCGGATCAGCAATGCGATCGGATTTCGAGCAGCGAAGACCGTGGACGACATCATCGACGATGTTGCCGCGTCGAAGCGGATGACCAGGTAGCCGGCCTTCTCCGAAGGCTAGGTCCTAAAACCAGAACCGCGAAGCGGTGTTCGTACTCGTGCTCAGTCGTCTCGCCGGTGCTCGTCCTCGATCACGGAGTTTCGCGAATGTTTTCGATTAGGAATCCAGGCACCGGTTCTCTCGTCACTGGACGCTGACGAATCCCATTCGCAGCGCGTGCAGCGCTTCGCCCATCATTTTGGACTCGTCGTCGGTGAGGTTGCCTTTGGTCTTTTCCTCCAAGACTTCCAGCATGCCGATCGTGTGTTTGGCAAGCGGTTTATCGACTCTTGCTTCGCCGGTCTCAGGGTCGGGGAATTGTCCCAGGTGGGCCAGCCCCTGAGTGAACAGCATCGACAGCAACACTTCGAACGAGGGTGGTGGAATCGACGGCTCGCCGGCGGAGCCCGGTTCGCTGACCGCTTCGGGGTCGGCGGCGGATGATGGGGCAGTCAGATCCGGCTGCTCACCAGCCTTTTCGATTTCCTTCTCCTTTTGGACCTGCTCTTTCCAGTCGCTGTCGATGATGATTTTGGGAGGGTCTTCTTCGCTCATGAGTCTGTTTCTGAAAAGGTCGTTCGGATTCGTTTAGGTTTCGGCTGTCGTCACCTGGCTACTGCTCTCGACCCGTTCGTTTCGGCGCTGAATGGCAGCCTCGACGAAACCCGCGAACAGTGGATGAGCCTTTAGCGGCTTGCTCTTGAACTCGGGGTGAAACTGGGCAGCGACGAACCAGGGGTGATTGGTCAGTTCGACGATCTCGACCAGCGAGTCGTCCGGGCTGGTTCCAGCGAATCGCATGCCGTGAGCTTCGTATTGCTGACGGTACTGGTTATTGAATTCGTAGCGATGTCGATGCCGCTCGGACACCTCGTCGTTTCCGTACGCTTTGCCGGAAAGGCTGTGCCGGTCCAGTTTGGTGG
>JBCCUO010000456.1:0-4306 GCA_039196805.1 Planctomycetota bacterium
CGCCAATTCGCGCGTGAAGGAAACACCCATCGTAAGCGAATCGTATTCGGAAGCGTAATCGACGGCTCGAGTGGATGATTATCCCCCGCTGAAGTATCCTTTCTAGTTGTCGTTTGCCGACGTCACGTCAGGATGCTCAGGTGATTGGACGAACAGGCGGAATCGTAGGATGCGACCGTTACTCTCGGTGACGCTTTCCGGCGTTCTTAGGGTGATCGCCGGTCCCTTCCGTCTTATTTTGCAGGCTTCGACTCGCCAGATGGCCGAATCGGTTCAAAGTAGTGGAAGGAAAGAGAGTTTAGGGACAAGAAAGGTTGATCGCCTGCCGATGGTCGATGACATCGCCAAACCGTCTCCGCATCGGGTCGCCATCGCGGCTGCGATAGTGGCGGGCATCGCCACATTCACCCGGATCGGCTCCTGCGACGAAAGTTTCTGGCTGGACGAACTGCATTCGTCCTGGGTGATCGCCGACGGCATCGATCAGGTGGCGAGTCGAGCGGCGGCGGGAAATCAAACGTCTCTCTATTTCTTCACTCTCTGGATTTGGAAGCAGTGCTTCGGCGATGGCGAGGTGGCGATGCGTTCCTCGTCGATCCTCTGCGTGGCTATGGCCAGTGTCGTGTTGGTCGTGGGCCTCAGTCGGGTGACCGGTCAGGTACTGGCTGGGTGGCTGGGCGGACTGTTGTTGGCCTTGGAATCGAATTCATTGTTTTTCGGTAGCGAGCTTCGATCCTACGCCGCCGTCATGCTGTGCTCCAGTATTGCCACGGCGGCCGCGGTGGCCGCCCTTCGGACGCCGATCACGCAAGCGACCTACTGGCACCGTCGCTGGCTGGTCGCAGGGGTTTGCATCGGAGTGCTGTGTCATCCGACGGCGGCGGGAACGCTTGTCCCGCTTGGAGTCGCGATTGGACTTCTGGATTGGCTGCGGTCGCGAACGTGTTCGGCAACCGAGCTGAAACGTCTTCGGCGTCGCTGGCGTGTCCCAGTCTTGATGGCCGTGGGGACAGTGATCTGGTTGTCCTTTTCGTCACTGGTGCAGTCGTTTGGTCGTCGGGAGTTGTGGGCTGACTTTGCGGGAACGGATTCGATTGCCGACTGGGTGGGGATTTGGCCCTGGGTGCCGCTAGCGATCGTGCCGCTTATTCTGTGGATCGTCGACCGGTCGCTTGACCAGGACCTCGCAAGCCGATTGGACGGCGAGTCTCGGCTAGCTGTTTGGTCGGGTTGGCTGCCTCTGCTGGTGGCGGTTGCGTCGACGTTGGTTTTCTGGGCGATGGCGTACCAGCAGTGGCTTCCTCTGTTCCATCGCAGGTACATGGTCGCTGCCTTGCCGATGCTATGCTGGGCGGCTGCGGAGTTCGCGTCGCTGCAAGGGTTGAGTCGGAGTTGGAAGTCTAACGCTGCGGGCACGCTGGTAACCTTGGTGGTGACGACAAGCGTGCTTGCCCATTTGGTGTTCACTCAGCGGGTGATCCCAGAACACGTTCGGACGATCGCCGGTCACGACTCACGGCTGGCCGCGGCAGCTTTGAAGCCGCCAACGCTTGTCCGACGAGGCGAAGGATGGAGAGAAGCCGTCGGCTACGTCCAAGCCAGGACGAAGGCCGGTGATCAGTTCTGGGTAGACGCTGGCCTGATCGAGGCTCAGCCCATTCTGACCGGCAGCATGCCCGCGGGCGAAAACGCGGATCAGTATCTCACGTATCCGGTTCGCGGCCCCTACCGGCTCTCGAACGTCGAGGGGGTCAGCATCCGTCCCGTATTGTCGGTTTCCCGCTGGCAACACGAAAAGGATTTGCGCGAGCTTGCCAACGCCGACTCGTTTGAGAATCTGTGGGTGATCAGCCGCTCACACCCGGCACACGTCGATGGATTTGCCTGGGGCATTCTGCCCGCCTGGCGGAATCTGACGATTGATCGGCCCACGACCCATCATTTCGGACGGGTCACCGTCATTCGTTTCTCTGGATCGCTATCGCCCAAGGAGGCCGAAAAACGCAGGGAATCGGCAAAACTACCACCGCTGGAGGGAGGAACCTGGCAGGCCGACCTAAGCGCCCGTCCCAGCGAACTGCTTTTTCGCAGCGATTGGGTGCGGTTCTTTCGGCATCAGCGCGCTGGCGTCGATTGACGAGCGTGTTGGTCAGATGGCGGCGGTGTTGATCGCGGGCGTGCTGCACGGTTGCCTACAATGAAACAGGCAGTCGGTAGTTGCACGGGGAAAGGACGAGAGACGTTTGGAATGTTGAGTCGGCGAATCGCTTTGATCATCCCAGTGATTTGGTTCGGCGTTGTGTCGGCTTTGATCGCAGCGGAGCCGGCGTCGATGCCGGATCAAGCTGAATGGCAGGCATCGGAGCGTGGTTACCGGTTGTTGCTGGACACGCCTTTCTTGACGAGTGACTTTTCGCAGAAGGTGTTCGACCGGACTTGGGAAACTTGGCCTCAGCCGCTGCGATCCCAGGCGGCCGAAGCCGATTTGCAACAGCGACGTCGGATGGCGTTTCAGCGTTACGGACTGACCACTCGTCCGGCTGACTCGACTGGGAAACCGCTGCAATACGTCGTTGACCCGGAAGGTAATTGGACGATGAACTGCTTCTCGTGTCATGGCGGAAGCGTCTATGGAACGCCGACACCGGGAGCGCCCAACAATCGCTTCGGCTTGCAGACGATGACCGAAGAGATTCGTGCGGCGAAGTTCCGGATGGGAGAATTGCTGACGCGAATGGACTTGGGTTCGATGTTCATTCCACTTGGCACCACCCATGGCACGACGAACGCGGTGGTCTTTGGGCAGGCCGTGATGCACACGCGCGATCGCGATCTGAATTACATCGCCAAGCCACCGCTACGACTGACTCACCATGACATGGACGCGCCCCCGTGGTGGCACTTTCACAAGCGACCCTACCTTTACATCGATGGATTCGCCCAAAAGGGGCATCGCGGGCTGATGCAGTTCACGTTGATCCCTGAAAACGACGCCCAGTTCTATCGGGACAACGAAGACGAGTTTCAAGACATCTATGCGTACCTCAGTTCGCTGCGTGCGCCCGAGTACACCGGTGACGTGAATCGAAAGTTGGCCCGGCAGGGACGCGCTGTCTTTAACAATACCTGTGCGGAGTGCCACGGAACCTATGGAGGGCTGGGGAGTCGCGATGATTGGTCGTATCCGAATCGGCGTGTGCCCTTGTCGGAGATCGGGACCGATCCCGTGCGTTCCACGTCGTTGACGGCAGCCGGTCGTCGAAAGTACGCGGAGAGTTGGTTCGCCCACGCTGGGGAAGCCGACCAGCAGGTGACAGTCATTGAACCCGACGGCTACGTGGCGCCTCCGCTGGACGGTGTGTGGGCCAGCCCGCCTTACTTCCATAACGGCAGCGTGCCGACGCTGTGGCATGTGTTGCACCCCGAAGAGCGACCCACCGTGTGGCGAAGGTCCGATGAAGCGATTGATTCGGAGCGGGTGGGATTCCAAATCGAGGTGGTGGAAAAGGTGCCGGTCACGCACCCGGATGCCGCCCATCGCCGAACCTTCTTCGACACTCGCGTGACGGGGAAAAGCAATCAGGGTCACGACTACCCCGCACAGCTCAGCGAATCGGAGAAGCGAGCCCTGCTGGAGTATCTGAAGACGTTGTAGGCGCGACACGAGGCCGAACTTGAACGCAATGCTCGATCGCAACGCCGTGAACGAGTCGTTTTCAAGTGGATTTGGTCTGACAGGTCCTGGTCGGTTGGGCGGACACCAGCCTATAACAACATGTTGGTCGACGCCCGCGGTCGATTTCTTGATTCACATCACATGGTTCGCACGCACTGGCTTGCGTGCGAGCTCACTGATAAGCGACGGAGCATTCGTTGATGTCTAGCACCCAACTGTTGGCCGCCCAGGCAGGCGACGTGACCCCCGAGATGGAATTCTGCGCGAAGCGTGAAGGCTTACCAGTCGAAACGGTGCGTGAGGAAGTCGCAGCCGGCCGAATGGTGATTCCCGCGAACAAGGTCCATGCCGCCGGAGCGCTCGAACCGATGTGCATCGGAATCGCGGCCAAGTGCAAGATCAACGCCAACATTGGCAACAGCGCTGTGACCAGCAACGCGGGCGAAGAGCTGGAGAAGCTTCACACCGCAGTCCACTTTGGTGCCGACACGGTGATGGATCTGTCGACCGGCAAGGACATCGACAATATTCGCAGCGAGATCATCAATCAATCACCCGTGCCTATCGGGACTGTTCCCATCTACCAGATGCTTGAGGAATTGGGCGGGAACATCGAGGACATGCGGCCAC
>JBCCUO010000457.1:0-4298 GCA_039196805.1 Planctomycetota bacterium
CCGAGCTCCTGGGACTGCGTCCCGTCGAAAGTCGCTGCTTCGCAGCTGAAGAAGCCCGTTTGCTGATCGCTGAAAGCTGACCGCTGACCGCTCAACAAGTCGTGCTGGTCCATCGAAACCCACCCAAGCGACGCACCACGTCCTCTGCCGAACCTGCGCCAACGTCTTTAGAATCGATGGCCCGCCGTGATAGATCACGCTGGTTTTGTCACTCGTGACCCCATCGATTCGGAAGCCCGATGCAAGAACCCGTCAAGACTGCCGCAGCCGAAGTGGTTGGCGCCGACGATCTGGAGGTCAAAGACGCGCAGCTGATTTTCACGAACGTTTGGCACGATCTAGAAGTCGAGTTCGGACGCGAGAATCTGCGATTCAGCAAAGAGATCATCTTGCTGGGCGGAGCGCCCGGATCGGGCAAGGGCACCAACACCGAATTCATCATGAAAGCCCGCGGGCTGACATGCGATCCGATCGTGGTCAGCGATCTACTGAATTCGCCCGAAGCACAACAGATCAAAGAGGCGGGCGGAATGGTGGGTGACCAGCAAGTGGTCAGCATCGTCTTTCGCAAGCTGTTGGAAGAAGACTATCGCGACGGCTGCGTGCTGGATGGCTTCCCCCGGACGCGTGTCCAGGTGGAATGCCTAAAGTGGCTGGTCAACAAAATGAACCAGCTGTACCGCGAGTACCACACGACGCCGCTGGCGATGAACTTCCGCAAACCCACCGTGCACGCCATGGTGCTGTTCGTGGACGAGAAGACCAGTATCGAACGCCAACTGAGCCGCGGCCTGAAGGTTGCCGAGCACAACGCCAAGGTTCGCGCCGAAGGAGGCGGACAGCTACTGGAGTTTCGCAATACAGACCAGGATCCGATCGCAGCCAAACACCGCTATCGCGTCTTCAAAGAAAAGACTTGGGACGCACTTCAGTCGCTCAAAGAGATCTTCCACTACCACTTCGTCAACGCTCAAGGAGACATTACGAAGGTGGAGGAAAACATCCTCCGCGAGCTCGACTATCAGTCATCACTGGAACTGGATCCCGAGACGCATCACGCGGTCCGCCACATCCCGTTGGCTAGCGACATCGTCATCCACGCACGCCAAGAGTTGGTTCGGCGAATGGACAGTTACGAACTTGAACATGGCGAGCAGTTTCACCGCATCATCGACATCATCGAAACGCGGTTCATGCCGATTATCAAACGACACGCCATTCCTGGCCTGGCAATCGTCAACAGCGAAGAAATGATCTTTGACGACCCGCTGGCCTTGGCCATGGTGATCGACATCTTTGCGGAGCGCGGCTACCGAGCGGTCGCCAACATCAATCGCGACGAAGTGCCCCTGCGAGTCGATCTGGAAACCGGCCAGATCCACACCACACCCAAGAAGATTTTCCGCTTCCAAATTCGCTTCACCGGATCAGAGATCCGCCGCGGTCATCATTGACAAGACGTTCTGCGGACTTAGCGCACGGGACGTGCAAAGCTTGGCGAGTATGCTCTTGCGCATCAGCCCGCGAGGAAGTGTCGCTGCCCAGCTAAGAATTGAACGTCCGAAGCATCTTGCGGCCTTTGTACAGGTGGAACAGGTCCGCGGGCGTTAAGGGTCGCGGGCGTCCAGCGGTCACTTGGTCCATGGTCTCCAGACCATCGGTGATGACCAGGCAACTAGTTTGGTCCCGCGTCGCCTCGAACACGGCGGCCTGTTCGTCCAGAAAGAAACCAAGCAGGACCGGTTTGCACGAGTCGTAGCCAAGTCGGTCCAAGTGCTTCTGCAGGTGTTCTACCTGGCGTTTCTGCGCATCATTGAAGTGGTCCGACTGGATGGCAAAGATCTCGTCATGCTCGGCGTGCCATCCTGCATAAATCGCAAAGATGTCATCGACCGGAAGGTCGGCAACATCGGCGGACATCGAGAACGTCACTGGACCGGCGATACCGACGTTGCTGTACTGTCGGTCGCCAAAGCTGTACTCAAACCGAACCAGGTGAACATCGATCGGATCATTGAAGCTGGGCCAAAGTAGACGCCGCGTCTCAATCACCTCCAAAGAAGTCGGAGGCACGCCCATCTGTTGCGGCTGCGTCAGCCAGAGTGCCAAGTCTGCTTCGGCGGTTGCCTGCTCAGTTCGGTAGCTGGGATCAACCTCGTCACCGAACTGAAGCTCGTCCGCATACTGGATGGCTCGTCGTCGCGCTGCCGGCTCCGCCGTCAATTCCAGCAGTCGCTCGCGGCCCAGGACTTCTCCCAACTGCGCTAGCGCTCCCGCAGCCTCGCATTGAACTCGTCGGTGTTTCAAATCAATCGTGTTGCGAAGCTTTGCAATCGAGGAGGCGTCACCGATCAGCCCCAACGCGTCACACAGCGAAACGCACAGTGCGACGGCCTCACCCAATCGATCTTGGACTTCGCTGACTTCGTCACCAAACACACGTGGGTTTTCCTCGAACTGCGCCAGCCGATGACTGACCTCGCCCAACAGGTGATTCAGCATCGCGAGTTGATCGGTCGCAACGTGCGTGGCCGTTCGGCCGGTGCGCTGCAGGAAATTCGCGAGGTCCAGGACGGTGGCGGCTGTCGATGGCTCCGACAATGACTGCAGGATTGCCGGAAAGATGGCCTGCACCGGCCACTGATGATGCTGCATCAACGGGCTGAGGACTTGGCCGGCATGCATCCAGTTTTGCGGCGGCGCCAGCGACAGTGACTCGCAAAGAAACTCCAACGAGGCTTCCGTCTGCTGCACGGCCAGCAAGTGCTGAATCAGGTACAAGTTGGGTGTTACCGGACGCATCGCCTCCAGAACCGTGCGAATCTTGGCGAGGTCCAAGCCCTTGATCGTTGCTTCGCCGGCGTGCAGGGCTCGTGAGTGCAACAGCCGCAACAAGGCCGCCACGATGGCAGGATCGGCCAGCGGAAGTTCCGCCGAATGCTGATCCAGCTGATCCAACAAGCCCGGTGCGCTCAATTCAGGGTCCGCGCCCAGCTGCTGCAATTGGACGCCCGCCTGAACCGGGTCAACATCGGCGGCCAACAGGGAGGACAGTGAAAACTCAGTCAAAACAGGCTCGTTGGATCCGAAGAGGAAAACATGCCGGTCGGATCACCACCCAAGGCGACCCCGCGTGAGGCATCTGACCAAGAGTTTCACACGAGCAGCCGAAGTTGTCGACAAGCCACACCGCTATGGCTCTCGCTTGTAGCGTTTGAGCTTGGCGTCAGAAATCTCCAGCCCAATCCCAGCCACGATGGTCACCAACTCGGCTTGGCCGCGTAGGTGGAGTTTTTGCGATATCGACGCCTTGTGGTGCTCGATCGTCTTCGGACTCCGGTGCAGGCAATTGGCTACCTGCGGCACCCCCAACCCTTGACCCAGCAGCGCCAGCACCTCCACCTCGCGAGGCGTCAGCGCGCTCAGATGCCCTAGATCGATGTACTCAGTCTCGATCGTCTCAATCTCGTTGGGCGAGACCTCCAGATCGACTTGGCCATGTTCGCGGCTAACAACCAGCACGCGATCAAACGGGGGCTCTTCATCGCTCAGCGGCCAAACCGTCGAAGTGATCCCGCGTCCCAGATAGATGTGCCGAATCGACAGCGGCTTGCGCTGATCCAACACCTGGCGAATCATCGCCAAACGCTCGCGAACAAAGGCTTCCGGATGGAAATCGGTCAAATACTTGCCGTGGTAGTCAGCATCAGGGTCAACGAAGAAGAGGTGGCTAGTCGTCGGATTGACGAAAACCAACTTCCCATCCACATCGATCACCGAGACGCCCACCCCCGGAGTGGAAGTGATCGCTTGCCAGACGGCATCTGAAGCCAACGGAATCACCGGAGTGGTTGCGGGCCGGGTGTCGTCGTTGGTGGACAAAGCCAATTCCCTCGGTTCTGGGTGAATCCCCCGATTTCGAAATCGGGCCGACCTGCCGATCATCTCAATACGCAAGACGGAACGGAACGAGACATCGACATCCGATCGTTGCCCGCCGTTACCGGTCGTTCGGATCGAAGATACTAATCGTTCGTCGCGAGTGCCATGGATGGCATTTTTTCAAATCCATTTGGTAGCCCCGTCAGGAGTCGCCCCAGGCTCCTGGCACGCGAGGAGACCTGGGGGGCACTACAGGCTCCAGGTCTCCTCGCATTTTTCCTTGGACCTGTCCACGAACGAACATCGCAGCTACGGAACCGTAGATCAGCCCGGCTCCTTTTTGAATGGTTGGACGCAACGCGTCGGAATCGCGAACCTGAAGGCAGCGACAGGGAGCTACGCGATGATGGGATAGA
>JBCCUO010000458.1:0-4291 GCA_039196805.1 Planctomycetota bacterium
CAGGCTCATACCGATCGCGTTGAGGACCCTAATGTCAAGAAGTATCAACGCCCCTCCGCGTCGCTCTGCGGTCTGACCTATTTTTATCGCTTCATCCTGGCGGACGATCCCGCCTACCTGGGGTACGGCACCAACTTCTACTGCCGAGGCCCATTTGAACGTAACTTTGTGAACCCCTTCAGCGGCGAGAAGCGGGACGCGTTCGACGAGGCCAAGAAACTGGCTGCCGAAGGAGAACATCAGCAAGCGGCGGAGAAATACGCCACGCTGGCGTCCGAGTTCACCTCGCTAGCCCCACTGTCGATCCTAGCCGCCAAGTCGTTCGCTCAAGCCGATCAGGACGAAGCCGCTATCAAGCAGCTGGCACGGGCGATCATGGGTGGTTGGCAGTCACTGAAGTACCTGGAAAACGATGAGCACCTGAGCGAACTGATTCAGGACCCCAGGCTCGCGCCCGGGCTGGCGCGATTGAGCGATGCGCCCGCGACACGGCAGTTGCCGGTCGGGTTTCAGAGCGCTGCCGGCTGGACGGCCTCTGGGTTTCCGGTAGCGATCAATGCGGGCGGGCTTGGCTACATGCTCTCCTGTATGCTGGGAACGACGCAGCCGCACGCCAGCAGCGTTGATCAAGTGATCGACGTCTTGGAACGTGCGGCCGGTGCCGATCGAACGTTTCCCAAGGGTGCCTTTGGGTACAGCAAGACGAAAGACGTTCGCACGACGACGAGATTCCCTGGTTTCGCCGACGCGTTGGTTTGGTTGAAGACGCGCGATCACGAGACGAATGTCTTCCAATCAGCAATTCCGACCGATCGCCAAGCTTACGTTGGCATGATGTTGGGAACGGCCAGCATGCCGCTCGACAACCGATCATGGAGATTCTTGCCGGGTGCAATCGCCGAAAGCTTGACCAGCCACGGAGGCAACTACGCGACCGCTTCGCAAACCAAATTGAACGTCCTCTTGCATGCCGGTGCGGCGATGAGCAGCGGCACGGTCGACGAGCCGTTCTCGATTCAGCCCAAGTTTCCGCATCCGATGATGTACCCGTACTACGCCGAAGGCGTGACGGCGATCGAAGCGTTCTACCTGTCCGTCGCCTCGCCGTATCAACTGTTGATCGTCGGCGATCCGCTCTGCCAACCCTTCGCACCGCTGCCCCAAGAGTTTGTACGAACCAGCCTGGATCCGGGCGAAGCCAACACAGTGGTCATCCAAAAACAGCGTATTTCGATGGCCAACCAGTCTTCCGCCACTGCGCGGATGCAGCTCTATCTTGACGGACGCTTGGTGAAGACATCGCCGCCGGCAAATAACGTTCGCATGAAACTGCCCGAGTCGCTTTCCGGATCGGTGGAAGTCCGCACCGTGCTGGTCGGCAACAGCGGCATCCAGCCCCGGTTTTCTTATGCCAGCCGCCTGAATCTGAATGGCCCTCTTGTCGGTCCGGTGCTGCAGGCCAGCGGCAGCGGCGGCGACGAGGTTGGCGACGCAAATCAGTTCCAGCTGACGGCCCAATGCACCGATGCCAAGTCGATCAAGATCACACACTTGGGGCGACTGATTGGCACGATCGACGGCTCAAGAGGTACGCTGACCGTCGACCGCACCCAGTTGGGTGACGGGCCGCTACGACTTAGAGGACACGGCGTCTTTGATGACGCTCGGGTTTCCGGCACGCCGCTTGTCATTGATTGACCCGCCATCGGAATGACCAAGACACACGACTTGGCCGACCGACCAAGTCCACTTCATCGCCGTCTACTGGATCGACTCCGCGAGTCGTACTTGGCGGTGCGTTTCGGCGTCATTGATCAGCACGCCGACCTGGGACGTCGAGGTGAACAGGCGGCTGCCCGAATGCTCCGCCGCAAGAACCTGCACCTAATCTCACACAGCGAATCGGATCGCCAAGGCGAGATCGACCTGATCGCCATGGACCGCCGTACCCGTACGCTGGTCTTTGTCGAAGTCAAGACGCTCGCCAGCACCAAACCGGGGCATCCAGCCGAGCGAGTCGACGAGAACAAGCAGCGTCGAATCACCCGCGCGGCGCTACGCTATTTGCGGCGACAGCATCTCGTTGGCTGCCCATGTCGTTTCGACGTCGTCGCCGTCTGGTGGGCCAGTGGAGGCCCGCGGCCCGATCGAATCGAACACTACGAATCCGCCTTCGAAGCGGTCGGTGATTGGCAGTTCTACGCGTGAATGATGGTTGAACCATCTGCGAAAATGGCCAGCCTTCTCCGAAGGCCAGGCTGATTCCAGAACCGCGAAGCGGTGTTCGTACTCGTACTAGGCGTCTCGCCGGTACTCGTACTCGTTCGCGGTGTTTCGCGGACCCTGGCAATGAGGAGGACGAGTACCACTTCGTTGAGTACGAGCGGTAGAGATCTCGGCGGTTGCAACCGGCCCGCCGACGCGCATTGCCGTGCGAGAGGGCTCCGACTCACGGAGTGTAAGACCCGACAGGCTGGCGGCGGCTGGCGCCAGGCGGCTGATGGATTGAAGGGTCCCGCTGATGCGCTTCGCGGTCGAAAGACGGCTCCGGCTCCCGGAGTGAGCGGTCGACACACTCGCATCTCAACACTCGCAACTCACAACCCCCTACGCCCCCGGATCAATCTGCCCGTTCTCCGCAAAACCCTTCTCGCGCAACAAACAAGCGTCGCAGTGGTGACACGGCTTACCACCCTCGACAGGATCATAGCACGACAGTGTGATCGAATAATCGACGCCCAGTGCCAGCCCCTTTTGGATGATCTGCGCCTTGGTCAAATCGATCAGCGGCGTGTGGATCATCAGTTTCGGTCCATCCTCGACACCCGACTTAGTGGCCAAGTTGGCCATCATCTGAAACGCCGCGATGTACTCGCCACGACAGTCGGGATAGCCGCTGTAGTCCAGCGCGTTGACACCGATGAAGATGTCGTGGGACGAAATCGTTTCGGCAAACGCCAAGGCCAGTGAAAGGAAGACCGTGTTGCGGGCTGGGACGTAGGTGATCGGAATCGCATCACCCAGCTGATCCACGGAATCGGACTTGGGAACCTCGATCGCCTGATCGGTGAGCGCTGACCCGCCGAACTGTGCCAAGTTGATGTCAACGATGCGATGCGACTCGGCATGCATCTGACGAGCAATCTGGCGAGCCCGGTCCAATTCGTACTCGTGACGCTGGCCGTAGCGGAAGCTGATCGCGTGAACCAAGAACCCCTCGGCGCCGGCGATGGCGAGGCACGTTGTGCTGTCCAGACCACCGGACAGCAAGACGACTGCGGGACGTTTCAATGCACTGAATCCTCGTTGTCGATCCCCATCAACTTGTCCCCATCAAGTGGACCGGGGGACATCCTTTTTCCACAACTTGCGACCGATCGATGGCGTGTAGTTGGTCCAGGTCTCTTCACCCGACACGTCCGCGTCGATGATGCTGGAGTACGACGCCAACTTGGCATCCAGATTGTCCAAGTGATGCAGCGCCACCGCCTCCAGCGTCAAAGGTAGTCTCGGGCTGCCATACTCCAGTTGCCCGTGGTGACTGACGATCATGTGCTGAAGCTGCAATCGCAACTCTTGCGGAAACGCATCCATGCCGTTCGCCAATCCGGCGATTTTCTCATCCAACATCCGCGTGCCCAACACGATGTGCCCGAGTAGCTGACCCGCGTCCGTATAGGTCAAACCATCCTCGCTGGAAAGTTCCTCGATCTTGCCCAGATCGTGCAAGAACGCGCCGAATAGCAACTGATCGCGATTCAGCTGGGGATAACGGGGGGCCATCAAGTCACACAACGTCATCAAATCAACTGTGTGCTGCAATAGCCCACCGGGATACGCATGGTGGTGCGATACGGCAGCCGCACCACGGCCCAGACGGGCCATGAATTCGGCATCGGCCAAATAGGCTTGCGAGAGCGCTTGCAGGTACGGGTCTTCGATCGACTGCAGCAACGTCTTCAGCGCCGCCACCAATTCCTCGGATTTCTCAGCGTCAAACTCTTCAAAATCGGACGCGTCCACCTCGCTGGGATCCATCCGCTCCACGTCGGTGACGATGATCTGCAGAGCGCCATTGTGAACCTGCGTGCGCCCTTTGCAAAAGACGAAGTCCCCTCGGTCAAACGTATCAAAGACGCGTTCGTCCGCGTTCCACATCATGGCGGCAATCTTGCCACTGCGATCGCCCAGCTTCATCAGGATGTACTTGCCGCCCTGGCGATTCACGCGGAGTTGTTTGTCCGAAGCGCGGAAACTCTGCTCCACTTGCTGCCCGTCAGACAGTTCGGCG
>JBCCUO010000459.1:0-4272 GCA_039196805.1 Planctomycetota bacterium
ACAAGACGTTGATCCGGAAACCGAGTCCCAAAGAACCATTTTGTGGACTGGTGTTCAAGATCCTGCCGGCGAAGACAGGTGACAATTATTGGATTCGAGTGTACAGCGGAGAGTTGAAACAGAACTCCCGCGTTCACTGCCCCAACCGAGACAAAAAAGAAAACGTTGCCCAGATCTGGCAGATTCATGCCACCAAGAAAGACCGTGACGGCCAGACCGAAACGATCTCCGCGGGCGACATTTGCTGTGTCATTGGGCCTCGGTTCGCCATCACCGGCGACACCGTTTGTGACACGGGGTCCGTGATCGAATTGCCCAGCATCAAATTCGCGGACACCGTTCTTTCGATGGCGATTGAACCCGAGAGCACCGGCGATCGAAAGAAGCTGGAAGAGACGTTGGACATGCTGCGTCGCCAAGACCCCACGTTTCGAGCGGTCGAGAACGAGGAGCTGGGGCAAACGTTAATCAGCGGCATGGGCGAATTGCACTTGGAAGTGATCCAGCATCGGTTGACGCGTGATTTCGGTCTCAACGTCAAATTCTACAAGCCACGCGTGAACTATCGAGAGACCGCGGGCGGTCAAGCCGACATCATCGGTCAATGCAATCGGCAGATGGGCGCGACGCAGATGTTTGCCCGCTTGCACGTTCGCATTCAGCCGTTGGAAGACGCTTCCGCTCCGGTGCTTGTCTTTGATCGGATTTCTCCGGACACTCCGCTGCCCCCAGCTCTGCGTCAGGCGGCGATGGAGGAGTTGCGAGAGCGTGCCCATGGAGGCGGACTGATCGCGGGTTTTCCGCTGTCGGGCGTCAAGTTGGAAGTGTTTGATGCCGAAGTCGCCGAAGACGGCAGCAGCGATGAGGTCGCCTTCCGGATTGCCGCTGGCGACGCGTTCGATCGTGGGCTGGAAGAGGCTGGCCCCGTGCTCTTGGAGCCGGTGATGAAGATTGAGGTCACCACGCCGGAGGACTACATGGGCGAGATTGTCGGTGACCTGCAGCAGCGTCGGGCGATTGTCGCCGGCACTGAGTCACGAGGTGCCATGACGGTGATTACAGCGCACGCTCCGCTGAAAGAACTGTTCGGCTACAGCAGCCCCGTCCGCAGCCTGAGCCAAGGTCGGGCGGGAAGCAGCATGGAACCCTTCAACTACCAACCGGCTCCCCAGGCCGACGTGGATGCGTTTCAGTAGTAGGCATTGGCAACGTAGCGACGCTCGTGGAGAGTTTCGGACTCACGCGTTGACGTAGCGATCGGTGGTCGCGCCGATGAAAGCCTCCGTGGCTTCCGTTACGAAAGAGCGCGGCGTCCCCTTCGAAGAGGCGACGGATCAGCCGAAGCCGTAGGAGCTCGCGGAGAGTTTCGGCATTTCCCTATGCAGGGAATCAACAGGACTCGGCGTTTTTCGGCTTCGATATTTTGTCAATCTTGTTTGTCGTCGCAAATAAACGCGGTCGACCGCTCAGATCGGGCCATTTCTGATTGATCGTTTCATGTCATTCAGCGACAATGAGGCTCCTCCCGGTTCCCTCCTCAGATTGTTTGGCTAGCCATGACCCAAGTCCCGTCGTCGACTTGGCCAGTCTCTTTCATCGCCGCTGGTTGCTCGCTCGCTCTTTGCGTGATCGGATCGGTCGACTCTTTGGGGGCTGCCGAGTCGACCCAGCCGACCGTCGACTTTGCTCGCCAGGTGCAGCCGATATTGGCCAAGCGTTGCTTTGCCTGTCACGGGCCCGATGTGGCCGAGAGCGGGCTCAGCTTTGTCGATCGAGAGTCGGCGCTGACGGAAACAGAGTCGGGCGATCATGCCATCGTTGCCGGCGATCTTGAAGCCAGCACGATGATTGCTCGAATCACGTCGACCGACGAATACGATCAAATGCCACCCGAGGGCGATCGGTTGACGACCGAGCAGATCGAAGTCTTGAAAACTTGGATCAAGGAAGGAGCCGCCTGGAGCAAGCATTGGTCGTTTCAGCCAATGAAACGCTATGAGCCGCCGTCGGTCGACGACGAAGATTGGAACCTACATCCGATCGACCGATTCCTCTATCGCGATCTTGCCGATCGGGGGCTCTCGCCCAACCCACCCGCCGACCGAAGCACGTTGATCCGTCGGGCAACTTATGACCTAACAGGGCTGCCGCCCAGCAAGTCTGAGATCGATGCATTTGTTGCCAGCGAGTCTCCCGAGGCGTTTGAAGACCTGGTCGATTCGTTACTTCAGTCGCCGCACTACGGAGAGCAGTGGGGACGACACTGGTTGGATCTGGTTCGGTTTGCGGAAACCAATTCGTTCGAGCGTGACGGCAAGAAAACGAATGCCTACAAGTTTCGCGACTATGTGATTCGTGCCTTCAATGATGACAAGCCTTACGACCAGTTCGTTCGCGAACAGTTGGCGGGCGACGAGTTGGATCAGGTAACCGCTGAGACTTTGGCAGCAACGGGTTTTTATCGACTTGGCATTTGGGACGACGAGCCAGCCGACCCCAAACAAGCACGGTTTGATGAGCTGGACGACATCATCACGACCACCGGCCAAGCGTTCCTGGGATTGACGATCAATTGCGCTCGATGTCACGACCACAAGATCGATCCCATTCCGCAAGCCAACTACTACAGCTTGCTGGCCTTCTTCGAAGACATCACGCCATTCGCAATCCGACGTGACACCCTGGGCTACAACCAGATCGACATTTCGTCGCCGAAGTTGAAGGCGCAGTACTCAGCGGCGCAATCCAAACTGACCGAGCTTCGAAACTCGGCAATGTCGATCGAACAAGCCGGCATCGCCAAGATGGACGGTCCGTTGCAACGGGCAACTGAGGGTCCGAAACGGGATCGAAACCGAGTCCTCAAGGAACACCTCCAATCACACCTGACGGAAGCCGAGTGGTCACGCTATCGGTCGCTTGAGCGCGAAATCGCCGATCAAGAGTCCGCGATCAAAGCTCTGCCGCCACGCGAGACGGTGATGGGGCTGGCCAAGTACCGCGTGGTCGATAAGCCAACGTACGTGCTTTACCGCGGTAATCCCCATTCGCCCGCGGATGAGGTCGGCCCCGGATTCCCCACCCTATTCGGCGACGACGCCCCTGTCATCCAGACGCCGCAACAAGCCCAGGTGAGCACGAACTCGTCGATCACGACAGACTCGTCCGGCCGACGCCGACATCTGGCCGACTGGGTCGCCAGCGAGGACAACCTGCTGACCGCTCGCGTGATGGCCAATCGCGTCTGGCAGTTCCATTTTGGTCGTGGACTGGTACGCAGCAGCAATAACTTTGGCCAACTGGGCACACCCCCCACTCATCCCGAGTTGCTAGATTGGTTGGCCTGGCAGTTGATTGACCAGGGCTGGCGACTCAAGCCGTTGCATCGACTGATCATGAGCAGCCGAGCGTACCAGATGTCATCGGCCGCCAACGCCAAGGCATTGGAAGTCGATCCCAACAACGATCTTTTTTGGCGTTTCAATCGGCGACGTCTCAGCGCCGAAGAAGTCCGTGACTCGATCTTGGCAGTCAACGGTTCGTTGAATCCTCAGGTCTATGGGCCCAGCTTCTTTCCCAAGCTGTCGGCTGAAGTCCTTGCGGGGCAATCGCGTCCCGGTGAAGGTTGGGGACAATCGAGTGAGCAGGATCGGAATCGCCGCAGCGTCTACATCTTTGTCAAACGGTCGCTTGTGTCCCCGTTGTTGACTGCGTTTGATTTCCCCGATCCGGACCTGACTTGCGAAGCGCGGTTTGCGACGCTGCAGCCAGGTCAGGCCTTGGCGCTTCTCAATGGTGAGTTCATTCACCAGGCTGCCGAACGCCTCGCCGGCGACCTGGGCGCGAATTCGCTCAGCAACACCGAACTGGTTTCGGCGACGATCGAGCGAGTGCTGGGAAGAACGGCGACCGCCGATGAGCTGGCTGCGGGGGATGAGTTGATCTTGCGATTGCAGAATGACCATCAACTGTCGCGAGACCGAGCGACCACGCTGTATTGCTTGACGGTTTTGAATTGGAACGAGTTCTTGTTTCTGGATTGAGCAGATGAAACGACGAGACTTTTGCGGACGGACGCGACGCGAGTTCCTGTGGCAAACCGGAGGCGGTTTTGGCGCAGCGGCGTTGACGTCGATGCTGGTCGGTGATGGATACTTTGCTGCGGGCGCCGCCGCCAACGAAGCCACGCAAGCGAATCCCTTGTCCGCCAAGCCGCCTCACTTTGCCCCCAAAGCAAAGTCCGTCATCTTCTTGTTCATGTATGGCGGCCCC
>JBCCUO010000460.1:0-4269 GCA_039196805.1 Planctomycetota bacterium
GGTACTCCCAGAGGACTGCAAGAAAGACCTTGAGCACCAGGGCAATGACAGCCCAATAAACAGCGACGCGCAGCCGCGCCCACGATTGCGTGTGGGAAGCCAGGCTCATTCGCACAGCTCGGTTAGGTGACGAGGCGATCTCCTGATCGCAGCGGCCCGCCCATCGCGGAAAAACCTTTGGCCGGACCGCATTCCTCATTCATAGCCGCGATGGCGACGCAAATCAAATCAAGCCAAGGGGAGGTGGGAACGACCGCTGACCGCGATCGATGACCGGAAGAGGAGACAGAAAAATCGGGGGGGCAGAAAATGGAGGAGCGCAGGCGCGGGGAGACTGACAAAAAACTAGATGACAGAAAATTGGAGCGGGAAGGGAGAGAGAGATCGGAAGGCGGGGAAACGGATCGGAGTCTTCTTTCTGGCCAAACGCTAACAGCCAATGGCTTCGTCCCTCCCGCTGACTGCCTAACCGCTAATCGCTTCGTAGCTGCCGGGCAGATACTCTAGCGACGAACGTAGCCATGCGGACACCTCATTGGCGGCTTCGACGTCTTGGCTGCGAGCGACGATGTAAGCGACGAACAGAACGTATAGCACGACCAGAACCAGTGCCTTGCCCCGCTTCATCTCGACCGTCTTGATCCCGGCGGGTGTCCGATGTCGTCGGCCCAGGTAGTAAACCAAGAAACCCATCACGGTCATTAACAACAACAGCAAGCGAAGCTCACCGCTCTGCTCCGCGACCTCCGATGTCATCTCTATTGGGCCGTTAATGAGCGTAAAGAGGAAAAGCGGAAAACCAAGCGCAAAACAGATGTCAAAGATGTTGCTGCCGAGTGCATTGGCGACGGCGTCGTCATAGTCACCATCCCTTGCATCGCGAATCGACATCACCGTGTCGGGCACACTGGTTGCCATCGACGCGAAGATAACGGCGACAAACATCGCGGGCATGCCTAATCCTTCCAGACGGTAGCCAGCCAACGTGTAAAACGGCTCGTCAGCATTACCGGGACCGGTCCCCAGCCACTCGCACCCCTTCACCAGCAGCCAGCAAGCGGCTGCGATGACGGAGGTTGAGGCAAGGAGCAATGGCCAACCGTTCCACGATTCCGCCTGGATTTGCTGGAAATGCTTCGGCCGAACAAAAAACCGCTCCAGGTCCAACAGCGGACCGCCTGACAGCCAATAGAAAAGCGTCCCCCAAAAACCTTTGTCCCCATCGTCCTCGTCTGATTCCTCAGCGTCCGGCTCACCGCCGGATTCTTGTTTGCTGGAATCAAACTCACCCGTGGACTTGGCCGACATCGTGCTCAACATGAAGGTCACGTAGGCGGCATACATCAGCATCAGCACCAATCCCTGCCACCAGTGCAGGTGATTGCCGTTGATCAGCACGATCAAGATCATCTCGCACAGGATCAATGAAATCCCATCACGCAACAGCACCTTGGCTGACACGTTGACCGACGTGACACGTACACCGGCCACCAACGTCCCGATCACGGCGATGATGCAGGCGGCGGGAATCACCATGCCGTTGAAGAGTGCGCTGCCGGCGGTCGTCCCGATGCCGATCGCGAATCCGTCGCGATCCGACAGCACGAACAATGCGATCAGCGTCGTGAAGAGCTCTGGAATGGAACTCGATACAGCATTGATGGTCGCTCCTCGCACCCCTTCGGACAGGTTGCGTCCGATGTATTCACTCGCGAACTCGAACCCATCACAAGCACGCCAGATCACCAGGCAAGTGAAGAGTATGAGTACCAAGGGGATCAGAATTCCCATGGATTTCCTGTCGAATCATGATGCAAGCCAAACGCGGGATTCTATCGATCGACCCCCGCGTCGTCCATGAACGGGTGCCCTGGGAAACCGCTGGGGTGCAACGGTAGACGTCCTCGCTCGACCACTCTAGCCTTGCGGGATCCATTCCGTCCGCTTGCCATCCCAACCGCCTGGGAAATCAATTGACGATCCGTGAGTCGCTCAGTTTCCTAGCAGGATTTGTCCGGCAGCCGTCGAAAGTCGGCGCGGTCGCGGCCAGCAGTCCGGCGCTGGTTCAAGTGATGGTCGATTGGTTTGAGTGGACTTCGGCAAAAGGGATCGTTGAATATGGTCCCGGAACGGGCGTCTTTACCGAAGCGATTCTGCGGTCAATGCATCCGGAAGCAAGGTTCTTTGCGATCGAACAGTCCGAGCAGATGGTGCGGGCCACGAAGCAGCGCTGCCCCAATGCCACCGTCTATCATGGAAGTGCAGTCGACGTTGCGGACTACTGTCAAAAACAGAACCTTTCGCAAGTCGACGCGATCATCTGCGGACTTCCTTGGGCGTCGTTTTCGGGATCGCTTCAGGACCAGTTGATGACGGAGATGCTGCAGGTGCTACGGCCGGGCGGTCAGTTCGCAACGTTCGCGTACCTTCAAGGACTGCTGTTGCCTGCCGGAAGACGCTTTGCAGGTAAGCTTCAACAATCGTTTGCATCGGTGGAGAAAAGTGAAGTCGTTTGGCGCAACCTTCCGCCCGCCTTGGTCTATCGCTGCCGCGTTTAGAGCGGCGCAAGCCTGGCTACATTGTCGACAGCTCACTCCGTGATCCCAAGCCGTACTTGCACCGCGAAGCCGACCAGCGGACCGGACGCGCACTTGATTCAAGCCAAGCCTTCGGAGAAGGCGGGCTGCAAACCTACCTACTCAGGTTCAGATCGGTGCGTGACTGGAGTCGTCCGCTGACTTGGACGTCGCCGCCGGCAATGATGGTCAGTTGCTCGATGTAGTCGGACGCCTTGATCTGCTGTGCCTCGTGGATCAGCATCGGGGTCATGCCCGGAATGATCGTCGCCGTCAGGGACCCCTTGTGAGCTTCACGGACTTTGGGTTCCAGCTCGGCCAGTTCCGATTCGTTGCCGGCGACGAGAAGCAAGCGATGGCTACCGCCGCAAGCCAACAAGGCGGGGCGGGCCAACGTCAAAGCAGCATCGATCTTGGACTTCGCTGACCACTGCGAAGGCGTGGTCTCCCCTTGGCTCAGTCGTTGGGTTTCCGTCTCGCAGCGAGGCAGCTCCAGAGTGATCGTTCCTGACTCCGTGCTGTTGGTCCGGAGCGTCACCGTGCGGTCGCTTGTGATCGGTGCATCCGTACTTTCCGAAGCGACCGATTGTCCATCAATGATACGCTCAATCAGCGGGAGCGCCGCTTCACGCAACGACTGGGCCATCGCCGCAGCATCCACGCCAACGTCCGACTCCGCCACGGGACGCACCAGCCAGGATTGGGCCACCTGATCGTGGAGCGTCGTCAGGATCTTCTCTAGGTTGACCTGGAACTCATTGGGAAGATCATCCCACTGGCTGATTTGACCCGGCTGTGTTTCGGCGCAGTCGCGAATGGCGGATGCCAAGGTCGTGGCGACCGACTCCAACTCCGTTGCAAAATCTTGTAACTGCTTGGCAATCGTCTTGCAGTCCTGGGACGCTACCGCCGCAGCGACTCGGTCGATCACTTGCTCGCCGATGACGCATGCTTCATCCAGTTGTCTCAGCGTCTCTTGATTCACCGCTTCATCGATGCTGCGGATCTTACTCGGTCGTTCCGTTGTGTCCGACTTCGGGGTGTCCAATTCTCCCAAGTCCTTGGCACGCGATTTGGCCGATGACTCCAACTCGGTTGCCTGGGACAGGCACGAGCCAGCCAGTCGGCGGACGGATTCGATGGCCGAAGTGATATCGACTCGTCGGTCTTGCAAACGCGTGGTCAGTTCGCGACGCAAGCCCACCATCATGGAAGCCAGTAGCGTGGCGCGACTCTTGCCCGCAAGCAACTCGGTCAGGTATTTCGACAGCGACTCCTCGACATACTGCGAATCACGAAGTTGCTGAGGCGAGAACGTGCGCAGGTGCTGGAGGATTTCTGACCTACGGGCGTCTCGGTCGGCACCCATCTGAGTCATGATGTGCCCAATCGCGGTGTCGGTGTCCAGACCGCAACGTCTTCGCAGACGGTCCGCAAGCGCTCCGGCGATCTGCTTGGCTTCTTGGGGTCGACCCAGCCAACGAAGCATCAGCTGTCTTGCCGTCGCCGGCGCCAGCAGGTTCTCCTCAAGAGATCTCATGCAACGCAGCCGGACAACTCCGACGGATCGAATGGTGCCTGGGCTAAGGTCGCTACCATCGCCATTGTCTTGACGCGCCTGTTCGAGCAGTTGATTCGCGCCGGTCGCATCCGCCCAAACGTAGTCAACGATCGATTCGATCGGCGATACGAC
>JBCCUO010000461.1:0-4259 GCA_039196805.1 Planctomycetota bacterium
CGGCAGGTGAACCTGGCTTGATCACGCGTGATCCATTCGGCGTCGTAGGCGACGACGTGTCCGGCCAGTCCGAACCCGCACGCCGCGATGCTGGCGTGATCGCTGCCGTGGCCGCCCGACGTCGGTGCCCGATCCGAAACTAGCCCGGTACTAGGGTCGGATTGTTCCGCAAAGAAGCGGTAACAACGCTCCTGTAAGTTCCTTAGGAAGGCCGCCTCCTGAGGTGACGGCGGAGCTTCCACGTGTGGCACGGAAGGGAAACGCAGGCTCATCGTGAAGGATGACAACTAAAACGTGGTAACAGCGACACCTGAGTTCAGTTCTCTTGTAAGAGAGGTCAAGACGACCACTTACGATTCATCAATGGAAGGGATGAGACATGGAACGTCACTCCGGTCGCCGAGTAGGGGCACCGTATTCTTTGCAGGGCGAATCGCCAGGGAAATGCGAAACGTCACGACCTCTTTTCGGATGCTTAAGCTTTTTAGCGTTTGATTCGTACGCTCAGCATCAACGGCTGGTGCCTCGAATTCACGCATCCTTTCATGGCGGAGTGCTCGATTCGTAGGCAGTCACTTTGTGCCTGGCGTTTGTGTTTCCCAAGCGGTGAACGAGTCTCGTTCGGCGGAATCATTTCGAATGTTTTTCATCGGATGATTACGTGGAAGGGTTGGGTACAAGTCCGGAGCGTTGCTGCCTCGTTACGGACGCACCAAGTACCCTTAGCCTGTTTTGAGACGCCGCTGGCACACGGTTTCAGGGATTTGCACTCATTCGACGAGTTGCTTCGCCCTCGCCTTCGGTACAGCCATTGCCGAAGATTGCATTAGTAACTCGTGCGGAATGAGCCGACGAGTCGCTCCTTTTCTATCCATGGTTCACCGAGTAGCAGCACGCGGCTTTGTCAGTGGCGTGCAAGGATTCCAGCTAACACGTGAGCGAGAGTTATGTCTCATCCAACTGTTTCGTCAAATGCGTCCGACGTCTTCGATGGTGCTTCAGCCCCGGCCGGCGGGCCAGCTTGTCACTATGTTTTCACCAAGTGTCCACGCGGCGATTCGTCTGCCGGCTCGGGCGAGGTTTCAACTTACGGTTTGGCGAACATCGTCTCGGTGCCACCGCAACGTGAGATGCCGCTTGGCCAGCGACAGCCTGCGGAGTTGATCGCCCCGCTAACGGCCAGCTTCTGGTCGGACGTTTGGCTCGGCCTTGTGGGCGTGACTCGCCAGGTTGTCACCCGGCTCCTGTGAGTCTCTCTCGAAGCTAGCGAAGTCCGTTCCGTTGAGGTTAGCCCAGCGAAGAGGTTCGGAAAGTGAATGCGCCAACGGAAAAGCTGAATACGGTGACGTATCCGAAGCGTCACAGTTCAATGGCGATCCGTCTCACTCGATGGGGCGTTGTCGCGATCACGGTCGCGGCAACGGCGATCGCGACGTGGCTCTACTGCCAATCGATCAGCGGAATGTCAGCCTGGGTGGCATGGCCTAGCGTTTCTCTATTCGCCTTACTCTTTGGTTGGATCGGATTCTCGTTTTCACTTGCGACACTTGGGTTTGCTCGCCAGTTGTCCCAGCTCATGCGTGCCCGTCGGATGCGTGTCGATGCGCTGAAGCTACGGGATCGATCACGGCTGGCCAAGTCTACCGGGAGCATGTCCAAGTCTGCTGGGATGACGAACGGGTTTGCCGAGACAGGTGGCTTAGCCATCGACGAAGCGGATACCGTGAAGTCATCGAGTGCCGAGCGGACCGCGATTCTGATTCCGATTTACAACGAAGACGCTCACCGGGTCTTTGCCGGCGTCAGGGCGATGATCGACTCGCTTCGATTGACCGGCCACGCCGAGGCTTTCGATATCTATGTGCTGAGTGACTCAACGGAAAGCAAGAAATGGCTGGACGAGGAAGCTCGTTGGCATCAGTTGTGCCAGACGCTTGGGCAGTGTGACGGCGTCTGCCCAAGTGTGTTCTATCGGCATCGTCGCGAAAATACTGCTCGCAAGGCGGGCAACCTTGCTGACTTTGTACGCCGCTGGGGTGCCGGCTACCGATTCATGATCGTCCTGGATGCGGACAGCGTCGTGTCCGGCCAGACGATGTGTCAGCTCGTCAGCAGGATGCAACGCTCACCTAAGCTGGGAATCTTGCAGGCACCACCACGGCCAGTGGGTCGGGAATCGTTGTTTGCGCGCACGCAGCAGTTTGCCGCGTACGCTTACGGCGGACTGTTCAACGAGGGATTCACGGCGTTCTGTGGTTCTCAATCGAATTATTGGGGCCACAACGCGATCCTTCGAGTCGATGCTTTCCGCCAACACTGCATGCTGCCCGTGTTGCCGGGCCAAGCACCGCTGGGCGGCGAAATCCTAAGTCACGACTTTGTTGAAGCCGCATTGATGCTACGCGCCGGGTACACGGTCGAACTGGCAACGGACCTAGGCGAGAGTTTTGAAGAGTGCCCCACCACGTTGTACGACTTTGCGATCCGTGATCAACGTTGGTGTCAGGGCAATCTTCAGCATGGCCGATTGGTCCTTTGCAAGGATTTTCACCCGCTTAGCCGTTGGCACTTCGCATCGGGAGTGATGAGCTACGCATCGTCTCCTCTATGGATGCTTTTCCTTGGCCTGACGCTGTTGATGGTCTGCCTGCCGTCAGCCGAAACAACTTCTGGTTCGATCCCGCTGTCCTTATTCTGCTGCGTGATGGGAATGTTACTGTTGCCCAAGCTGTACGCGATCCTACTGCGGATGGTGCGTAGCCGAAGACGCGTCCTGGAACCAAGCCGATTCGGCTTTGCGATCAGCGTCGTCGCCGAAACCGTCGTATCAATCCTGGTCGCTCCGGTCATGGCATTGCTGCACAGTTGGTTCGTGATCAACACCCTTGCCGGTAAAGCAGTCCGGTGGTCCGCTCAGCATCGCGGCGAGCACGGCGTATCTTGGTCCGAAGCAACGCGTCAGTTCTGGTCCCTGACGTTGGTCGGAGTGGTCTCTGGCGCGGTGATGGTCGTCTTCCGGCCTGAGCTACTTGTCTGGTTCTCGCCGCTGTTGGTCGGTCTGTTGCTCTCGATCCCAATGGCCGTGGCGTTGTCCAGCCGCGTGCTGGGACGCTGGGCCCGAATGCTGGGATGGCTGGTCGTTCCCGAGGAGCGACGGTTGCCCGCTGTACTTGCCTATCACCAGGTTTACCTGCAAACTGATCCATTGGCCGGTGACACGACTTCCAGCACTCCGGACGCCAGATGTGATTCCAGTCCGATTGAAACGCTAATGGCCAACCCACAGCGAATGGCGTTGCACCGGGTGATCCTGGATCAATCCCGCGACCAGCTGGCGATGTCTCAAAGTGATTCTCAGCGGCTGGTTGGGCATGTCTTGGGACGTCGATTTGATGCCATCCCGGAAACACTCTGCAAGCGAGCCCTTTCGGATGCCAAAGTTTTGGAACGGCTCGAGAAAATCCGCCAAGAGGATTCATCCGCTGGATAACTGCAGCGGCCGTGAATCCACGATCGGAACGGTCCTGGTCGACGTTTCCTAGACCTTGTTGGGTCAAACGACGTGGTCCGCTGGGGGCGGCGAGTGGAATTTCCCGGCTGGGAACCGTTCTTCTGTCAAGCGTGAAGCAACCGCTGCGTCGTCCAGACAGGGAGGTTCGGCACTCCATTTGCAAGGCTTGGTTGCCCGGTGCCGAAGATTGCGGTTTCCCGGATGCAGTGAACGTTTTTCGTGACGGACGCGTCCAACGAATGCGACTTGGAGTTTTCCGCTGAACACGCGAGCACGGCGGTGATTTAGTGCTAGTGACCATTCAGGCGTGTGCGTGAGGCTGCGGGACAAGGCTGCCAAATCGGCGGCCTGAACCAAATGGGGTTGCCGCACGTTGTTAATGACAGGGGAGAGAAAATATGGTTCGACTCACAACGAACACTGCACCCGACCGTTTCGTCGCGAGCTTCGATTCTGTCGAAAAGCCGAGTGGGGATTCCCCGGCCTCTGCGACCGTATTGGATGACGATCTCTCCATCTACTTGGACCAGATGGCTCAGACGCCCCTGCTGTCCCAAGCGGAAGAGCTACGGCTTGCTAAGCAAATGCAGGACAGCCGTGGTCGATTGCGATTTCACCTGACGCAGGTCGGCTGGGTCGCCGATGCTTGCGTGAACGACTTGGCTGATGTGCTGACCGGCATCAAGCGTCCCGATCGAATTCTCGATTTCAATGCCCAAGGGGGAGACAGTCGGGAGCGATTGATGGC
>JBCCUO010000462.1:0-4256 GCA_039196805.1 Planctomycetota bacterium
CCGTTCTCCTTCGGGTCCCAGCCCCAGAATCGGCCCCAGCTGTCGTCAGCCCACAGACCGCCCAGAACCGTGCCGACGAAGCTGAACAGGATGCCAAAGCAAGAGGCTCCGTAGACGCAGCGATAAACGTCTCGGGTCCAGTTCTTTCCGGCGCCCACCCAACTGACAATCAGGTAGATGATTCCAAGCACACCTGCGACCAGTGTGGCGACGTAGCCCAGCGACACACTGATCACGTGGGTCGTCAACCAGAACTGCGTGTCCAGCACCGCTTGCAGCACCGGCATCGTGTCGTTCTGGCCAACGTTCAGCGTCAGGTTGTAGGCAACTCGCAAGGTCATGATGCCGGCAACGGCTGCCAAAACGTTTCCGGTGCCGTAGCGGAAGATTCGTTCCGCCACCAAGCCAAACAACACGGCTGCCCAGCCGATGAAAACAGCCGAGGAATAGAGGTTGATGACGGGGGCTCGGCCGGTGATGTAAATCCGGCCCAGGATCACAATCGTGTGAATCGCAAACGCGACCACCAACATGCCAAAGACGGATTTCCGCAGTCCGGGAGCGTTGAGGCCGAAGTACACCAGGCCAAGCACTAGAGCCAAGATGTAGATCGCGGTCGCGATCACCGTTGGCTGGGTTGAACCCATCCAGCGTTCAACCGAAACTTTCCCCGGGTTGAAGCCGAGAACCGGATACTCCAGCGTGGCCGACAGATGTTTGTCGACGGCTTCATTGAACTTCGCCGGGTTCTCGCCCCGGTAAGCCGCGATCATTTCTCCAAACGCTGTGGTGACGTCTCGCATCGATTCGTCGGTTCCCAGTTTCGCCTTCGCTTCGCGATAGAAAGCAGGTGCAAACGGAGTCCATGAAGGTTGGTCAACCGCCTGCTCGGCGACACTCTGGGTGGGCGGCACGATGCTGGGAGCGGACGAGTCAGCAATCGAGTCCATCTTCCGTTCCAGCCTTTCCAGTTGCATGTCGGCAAGCCGTTGCTTGGTCGACTCGGCAATGTCTTCAGGCAATTCCGGGAGCGGTTCGGGGACCGGAAGGCGGAAAGCGACTGCGGCCGACATGAACGTACGCGACCGCATGTCGAACTCGATCAGCTTCTTTTCCTTGAACGATAGCGTCTCCTTCAGTTCTCGTTTCTCGTACGCGGCGCTGACCAGGCGTCCGAACCGTTCGTAGCCAGGCATGACCTCGCTGAGGGAATAGAGTTTGCTTTCGCGGCGAGGCAGTCCAAACTCGCTTCGCACTTCCTCGGCGTCGATCCGAAACATTGGTAGGTAGCCGATCTTCGGGTCCTCGATCGCCACTTCCATCAGCCACTGAACGGCCGAGAGTTTCTTGCCGACCGTGCGTTCTTTGATGTCACCCGGCGCGTCATCGATCGGCAATGATTCCTTGTTGGTCATCGCCTTGAGGGTCTGCCGGGCGTAGGCATCGAGCGGCATCATGCGGCCACCGAATTGGACCGGGATCTTGCCCGCCGCATAGAAATCGAATTCGGTCGCCCGAGTTGTGGGGCGAAGCTTATACATCAAGGCATCGCGCGGCACCAACGAAACAAGGGCAAAGAATCCGATCGCCGCCACAGCCAGCGTGATCGGCCAGCGCCGGGGACGCCGTTGAGCCAATTCCGACGAGGCGGAAACGGTGTCGATTGAGTCGGTCGAAGCGCCCGCTTCAAAGGGATCCTCGCTCAGCTCCTTTCGGTCTTCACGTTCCCGACGCCGAACGAATCGCGTCAACGTTCCCCAGAAGTGGACCAGCATTCCCAATCCAGTGATGCTGCAGGCCAGGTAGGGGATCAACCAGCCGGCGTTGCGGACCACCTGTAGCCCCGTCAACTCTTTTCCGTTGGGAAGCACATCATAAGACGACTGGTAGAACGTTTCGCCGCGGTACCGCATTGGGTTGTTCATCCAGACACGTTGCTTGCGGTCAACGCCGACTTCGCTATCGATGATGCGAATGAACGACGAGTAGTCACGTGGCGTGCTGGTTCCGCTGTAGTTGGTTCGTTGGACATCATCCAGTTTCACCCAGTACGGTTTAACCTCGCGGTGCAATCGCATCCCGAGTTGGTAACTCTGGTCATCCACCTGAATCTCATCGAAGTGGTTCTTGAGCGATCCTTCCATTGAAAGCAGTTCGTAGTCCGAGATTCGCTGACTGACCAAATATGTCCCCAGCGATTCGGTGGAGTTTTTGCCGAGCAGTTCGATGTAAGCCGCCGCCACGTCCGCGACACCCGCTTTCGCACCGCTTCCCTTTTCCATCTCGACGGCCACCAACTCCTTGCCGATTCCCTCGGTGGCTGGATTCGGTTCTTTTGCTTCCTTGGCATCCTGAAGGCGCGAGTTGGGAAAGTACTTCAGCACTTTGACGTCGACCGGCAGTTCCTCGTCCTGGATGACCTGGCCCGACTGAACAGCCGCAATCAGACGCTGATCGGGAATTGCGATCACATGTTCCAAATCGCCTTCGGTCTGGATAAAGGTGACTTCGGACTCGTCCAGGTTGACGAACGTGTTGGTCGACTGACCTTCGACCAGAGTGAGACGCTGTTCTAGTTGGCGATCGCCGAAGGCAAATTGCCCCACCATCAGCAAGCCGACGCCCAGGTGCAACAGCACGTTTCCGCCCTGTTTGCCAAACGCAAGCTGGCAGCCGATCATCAGAATCAGGCCGGCCCCCAAGCCCTTGGTCAGTTGCCAGACGATTCGCAAACTGGAATCGCCAAGCCTGCCGTAAGCGATGCTGTAGGCGAGAAATCCAATGATGGCTGCCGCGAAGACCAAACCCACGACTCGCATCATCCGATCACCGGCGCGAACGCCGGCAGCGATGCTGCCACAAGCCAACACCCCCAGTGTGCCCGCAAAGATCCCCCAAAAGCTGTCGTAGCTGATCGGAGGCGTGCCCTGCAGCCCGTCACTGTTCTGGCCTGACCAAATGATCAGCGCGGCGACCACGCAGCCAGCGATCAGGAATGCTGATGCCGCGGCGAGCCGCGTTCCCTTGGCTTGCATTTTGAAACGGGTTGCTTTGGCGGCCAGCAGATTGACCATCAGCAGGACGCCGATCAATGTGCCTCCCGGAAACGGAATGGCGCCACGGATCGGAGTGTCGTGCTGCCAGAAGGCTTGCGGGACAAAGTCGTCGAACCGCAGTAGCGCGATCCACGTCAGGAAGTACCGCTGTTTAACGTCCAGCATGTTCAGCTCGTCTTGGGCCAGTGTGCCGACCAGGACGATGATGATTGATGCGGCGAATAGACCAACGGTCAGCTTTAGTGAGCCGAGCCACTTCATGACGTCGACGAACGTCAACGAAGTCGACGGCTGCCGCGTGGTGGCCAGGGAATCGCGAGTGAGCGTATCGCTTGTGATGGTTGCCATGGCTTCGGACTTGTGAGACTTCGCTGAAAACTGGGCTAGAGCTTGATCGACTCGATGAAGCGGCCCAATGCCTCGTTTTCATCGTCGATGACCGAGGATGGCCCCGTCATTTTGATGAACAGGCTGAATCCGCCTTCCAGCGGCACGATGGTGGCGTCGATGGCGGTCTCGGACGGTTCATCTTCCGGCTTCAGGATGAACCGCTGTCCTGGTTTGCCGTCAACTTCGACTTGGATGGCCGCCTTCAATGCCTCATCAACAACTTCGTCGGCGGGCTGGTCGCCGCGGACTTGACCGATCCAGCGAGCGACGTTGCCCCGCAAATCGCCGCCCGCGGTGATCACGGTCACCTCGGTCTTTTCTTCGGCATCTTCGGGGCCCACTTCGAATGCGGCCATTCGCATCATCGACATTCGGCCGTCGCGCCAACCGGTCGGCCGATCGTATTCTATCGATGGCTCGGCAGATGAACTGGGTTTTATCGGTTGCGAGGCGCCCAAAGCTGCGGAGGTCTCGGCGGCGCTGGCGCCGGGAGCGGATGCGGGGCCGGCGGCTCCTCGCGAAGCGAACGGAGCGGACATGCTGCCCGCCGAGTCGCCCGGTGTGCCGACCAAGTCGACCCAAACGGCATCCTCGTCGACGGCGGAAACGGAGATCGGCTCTCCTCCGGCCCATGGTTCGTCCGACGCGTCGAGCCCCACTTGGCCCCGCCAGCGGTTGACGTTCATGGCGACCATCGCTTCCCAGTCGGGTTGGCGGTTCAACTTGGAGATGCTCAGGTCCAGCTGCTTTTCAGGCGTGGTGATGTCGATCGAAGCGTATCGAAACGGTTTTTCGCTTCCTCGTCTCCAG
>JBCCUO010000463.1:0-4256 GCA_039196805.1 Planctomycetota bacterium
GCACGGCCTGAGCGACTCGCTTCGCGCGGAGTTGATCCAGGATGGGATTCAGGTGACGTTGGTCAGCCCCAGCACAACCAGCAGCGAATTCTTCGACTCTCTGGTCGACACCGATCCATCGGCTCGATCCAAGAGTTTTGGTGCCTGGACACCTCAGCGCGTCGCCCGTACCACGCTGGCGGCGATTCAAGCGCGTAAGAGCGAAGTGATTTGCAGCCTCGGTGGCAAAGCGCTGGTTTACGCTGACCGTCTGGCCCCTCCTCTGATGAATCGAGTGCTCCAGAAGTAATTCGAGATTCATCTGGAACAGCGGATCACCGGCGGCAACCTTGGGATAGTCCATCCCACATTGCAATCATCTTTGCGGAGTGCAAGTGATCTCGGCGGCCGAACTCAGCCGACTTTGGCGTGACCATTCGGATCGTCTGGTCCTGATTGCTCGTGCCATCGGGGAACCGGCTGAAGATGCCGTTCAAGAGGCATTCGTTGCTTTGGCTGCTTTGACCGATCCGCCGGACGATCCGCTCGGCTGGTTGGTCAAGGTGACGAGAAATCAGTTGCTGCAGTCTCGCAGACGCGGTGATCGGCGGGCACGCCGCGAACAGCTTGCCGGCATGCGAATTTGGTTTCAGTCGTCCGACGTCGTGGCCAACATCGACCAATCGCTCGATGCGATCACAGTTACCGAGGCGCTGCAAGAGCTGGGCGACCAAGAACGCGAAGTCGTCGTCATGCATCTATGGGGCGAACTGACGTTTCGCCAAATCGCCAAGGCGACGGATCGCTCTCCCACGACAACTCATCGACTCTACCAGTCCGCGCTCAGTCAATTGCAGAACCGATTCGTCGAAACTCCGGCTCAACGAGACGTCTCTGAAGTGAGGAATAGCAGATGACCCAACCCACAAACGATTCTTCCAGCCCACGTTTCGAGCCGAACGAGGCGTTCGCCAAACAGGCCAAACAACTGCGTCCGGCTCGCTCCAGCGTTGATCCATCTGAGCTGTTTTATCAAGCCGGATACCAGGCCGCGATCGCCCAGATGCAATCCAACACGTCGCCGCCGACGCGTCTCGGTTTCGTGTCTCGCAATCGTCCCCGCATCCAAGATTGGTTGACCGTTGTCGCCTGCAGTCTGCTTGCCTGGGTCAGCTACCTTCACTGGGGGACCGATGAATTCGCATCATCCGATCTGTCCATTCAGGCGACCAACGGCAGTTCGGAGCATGATCGATACCAGGACGTCGATCCGGTCCGGCCGGACTCGCCTGCCCCGGTTACTTTGCCGTTGAAGACCCAGTTCCAGCTGGTCAATGAATCGGCCGAGTCGTTCGACGACGTCGACGAAGTTCATCTTCGCTTGCAGCGTATTCCTGCCGGGCAACTGGTTGCTTTCCATGGCTCGATGAAGCAATCGAAATCCGCGTTCGACGCTTCGAACTGGATGGCAGCACGACCGCTGGTTGGCGTCATCGGTACGCAAGGGCGAATCGTCGAGCAACAACAGCAAACGACACCTGACACCTTGGACGTGAGGTCAGGACTCGCGTCGATGCAACAACGTTCCTTTTAGCATTCCCGCTTCCTACTCCTCTAAAGAGCTTGGTCATGTGGTCCACTCGTATCCCGTTACGTCACCACCAGAGGTTCAGCCGGTCGGCACTTTCCGAAGAAGTCACGGACCTGGGTGCCAGTCAGCTCGCCAAGTGGGTGACTCTGTTCGCGATCACTCTGACGTGGGTCAATGGCTCTGTCGCCCAGGTCATGGTCTCACCGGAGTTCACCAAGGAAGAGCGGCAGAAAAGGGCCACCGACGCGGCTGACCTCGAAATGCTGCTGTCACCTGCCCAGGAACCCGTGCCAGCCCTTCGGCATCGCCTCTGGCCGTCTCCGGAGGATCGTCGGCCAGCCAGCCCGATGGCGATGTTTCATCGCGCGATGATGCGTTCGGTTGAGCAACGCCGACGATTTGATGTCCAAGCTCACGATGCGCTTGCCGAAACTCCGATTGTCCAACTAGATAGCCCTGAGGCAAATGAGTTCGTCGACAGCTATTGCCGGTATGTCGTTGAGGAGCTTCGTCGAGGCGAAAACCTGATGCGGATCGACTACGACCTCAATCTGCAGAGGGAGAGTACTGCCGGTGTGGTGAGTTTCCTGCTACCCGAAATTCAGGAAGCTCGGTCCTTGGCCAGGCGGGTGGCGTTGAGTGCCCGGCTGGCGCTCGCTCAAGGTCGACATGACGATGCCGTCGCGGACTTGCGTGTCGGTTTCCGATTAGCCCAGATCACCGGTCGGTCGACCGATTTTGCGGTCGGGCGACTCGTTGGCTTCGCCATCACCGAGTTGATGCTAGGTGTCGTCGAGGAAGCGATTCAAATTGATGGATGCCCCAACCTGTACTGGGCACTTGCCTCGCTGCCGATTGAGGAACTGACAGAAACCCAACGAGCGATCGAGCAAGAGTCGTTGTGGATTCGGCGGGTAGCCGGTCTCTCCGAAAACTTGCCCGACTCGGCAATCGGTGAACATGAGTCGCGAAGACTGCTAAAACGATTTGCCGACGATGTAGAACAGATTATCCCTAAACCCAGCGGCAGGTCGCGACTGGCCCAACGGCAGCTCATTGATTTTGCTGCGGGCATCATCGTGGTGGGCACGTCCGAATCGGCACGCGAGTATTTGGCCCAGGAAACCGGTTGGGGTGAAAAGGCTAATCAACTCTCTGCACCAGAAGCCGTGCTTCGTACCATGCAGGTCAAGGCCCAACGCCTCAGCAACGAGTCCGAAAAGTGGTCTTACCTTCCCGAAGACGTAGCGGCACAGGCGTCGGATTTCGACCCCCGATCGATTCCAGCATCCAGCCATCTGGACGTGCTAAGCGAATTGGCTCGGGTGCTTCAGCCCGCGATCAAAAGCGTTCGGAAGTCCTCCAATCGGGTCCAGCAGGTGCATCACTGGTTGGTGACAATCGAGGCGATTCGCATGCACGCCAGCCGGTACGGCACTTTACCGGACACGTTAGAGACGCTGAGACCGGTGCCGGCATGGTTGGATCCACTGACCGGTGAAGCGTTTCTCTACAAAAAGCTAAGCCCCTCGCAGGCCAGTCTCAGTCGCACTGGTTCGAGCCCCGTGATGTTGAGAATGAATCCTTCCTCCGCCGACTGAAGTGGTTCCTCACCAACCCAAAAAGACACCCAACGGATCGAATCAATGAAAACGCTCACAACCACTCTTGTTGCTGTCACCTTGCTGTCGCTGGCTCCCATGTACGCATTCGGTCAGCGCAAGCTGAGAATCAGCCCGGAGACCTCCAAACCACTACTGAATGATCTTGAAGCTTCGGAATTACCCCATCATCCAGTGTCCCGATTTGTCGATGGTGACACGATCGCCGTGATGGAACTCAGCCTGAAGGACCTAAGCACGGAAAGTCTCGCATCCCAGATCGGACAGCTGGGTCGTCAAGAGCTTTGGAACGCCGCTGATACTGAGTTTGAAAACACGCTGGATCGGTTGTCGAAAGCCAATGCCCGCCACGTCATCGTTGTTTTTTCCAAACGATCAATCGAGGATGGGTTGCCCCTGTTCGTGATCCCAAGTGAACAGCCAACGAAGGCAGGTCGAGCGATCGTTGACTTTCTCGCGACACTGTCGCCAATCCCCGTCGAGTCTGACGTCATCAATGACAGAGCGGGAAATCAGTGCTCCGTCATCGCAACTCGTCCGGCGCTCCAGCGAATTTCGGAAGACAAGGGGCTTCAACGCGACGATCTGGTTCGACCACTGGTTTCCGAGAACCGCCTACCCAACGTCGTCGTCTTCTCCCTGCCGAGCGACGCATTAGTCGACCTAGCTTTCTTTTGGCCCGACGCGTTTCCAAGTGATTGGATGATCGCAGGTTCCCCGAGACAACTAGCGCGAGACACTCGAACGGTCGTTCTGGACCTTGAAGTGAGTCCCGCCATGCGTGCCGAGCTGACCGTCTTGGCCAGCAGTGCCGAGGCAAGCGCCCGGACGCTTCGCTTCATGCAGGTTCTGGTTTCTTCCTTGAATCTGCCCGAACCCATGCCGACCGTAACCAGCGCCAACCGGTTGGTCGTTGCCCAAGTCACCGGGAAAAGCTTTCCCAGGATGATCGATCGGATTGCTCGTCCGCTGCAGCGACAAGTGTCAGATCAACGAACCTCGAATGCGTTAAACAAGATGGGCCTGGCTCTGCACAATTTCCACTCGGCATACAAGCACATGCC
>JBCCUO010000464.1:0-4254 GCA_039196805.1 Planctomycetota bacterium
AGGCTGAGGAAGATCTTCACCCGATCCAACACGCAACCGGGCGGCTCCGCTGAGGAACCCGGGGCCGTCTGGATCATCGATTCGCGACAGCGGTACGCCGAAATCCAGCGTGGCGATGTTGGTCGCACTGTTATAGACCACCGATTGTGGCGTCACGATCTCGTCGTCGGTGTTGTTGATCGTATCTTTCGTGAAGATCAACTGATAAAAGTCAACGTTTCGCGCTGATGTCGGATCCAGATCGTCGTCGTTGAAATGGACTTCGATCTTGCCCGTCTCGGGGCTGAGCGAGCCATTGGCCTGACGGCGTACCGGTTCGGGAACGACAGCGGCAACCTTGGGGCCCAAGTTGATCTCGAATTTGCGCGACAGACTTTGCCCATCTTGGAAGTTGTCGCCGTCAACATTCTGAAGCGCCAACGGCCCGGTGCCCAAGATGTCGATCTGGTACGTGTCGTCGGGAAGCGGTTCGGCAAAACGGAACACGACTTCGCGTGGCGTGTCGCCCAACCCGACGTACCCGGGCTCGACCAAAACATCACTCACGCCGCTAAGATTCAGAGGTGAATAGGTTGTGGGCCGGCTGCCGATTTCGACATCCAGTTCCCCTTCCTCCAAAACGGCAACCACTAATCGCGCGGAATCTGGATTGTTATTGATCGCATCGATGAACTCGCCCGCTGTCGTTTCGAAACCATCGGCGGAGTTCAGCTGAACCAAGATCCGCTGATCGGTCACGACCACGACAGGATTGGCGGGGCCGCCAAAGTCTCGGGTCTCGACGTCCAAGCGAATGCCGCGGCCATCGACTCCGGGAAGTTGCGAGACCAGCCGAACACGCGTCGCGCCGGCAGTGTTGAAGTCCGTGACCGCTTGCGCTGCATTGGCGCCGCGCAGAACCAACGTGCGGTCACCTACGGTGGTGCCGACGATTCCCAATGTGGGACCGCTGATCTGGATCACGTTGACCAAGTCATTCGCTTGGTCGTTGTTATTGATCGCGTTGACGACTTCCTGGGCCCGAGTTGGACTGACCGGGTTACTGTTCAGGTCGACCGTGACCCTGCGGTCTTCGACGGTGATCAGCGGAGTGCTACCGGTGTTGCGGTTGCTGGACGTCAGGACGACTTCGATGCCGTTGCCGATCGTTCCCTCTTGAGCCGAGCGGAACTCCAGCAAGATGTCGCCACCCGTTCCCAGGTCGGAGGAAGCGGAGGCGGATTCAAAGACCTTGTCTTCGCCGGCGCGTGTGATCCGAATTGCCGAGAGGGTGTCCTCGTCCAGATTTGCGTCATCGTCGAATCGGAAGACCAACTCCCGCGGGGCAACCGAAAGCGTGCTCAAGGAGGTGCCGGTAGGGTCTGAGTCGAGCACCGGACTTTCGAACAGCAGCGAGCCGTCGTTGGGCTGTACCCCGATCAAGTCGGGACCGGCCAGCAGTTGCCTGGGCTCAAGTGACTGCAGCAGCGACTGTCGCTTCTGAAGCCGGGCACGGCTGCGACGATCGTTGCTGATGCCGGTACGGAGTCGGCTGCGACGGGTGCTGGAAGCAGGTTGCAATTTCGGTTGACGTCGGGTCATCCAGAGGCCTCGTTTAATTGCCAAAGACGGCAGTTGAAACGTCAGGAGGAGGGGTGGTGTAGGTCGTCACATCAAGACGGACGGGAGAATCGAGATCAGGCCCGTCGCAACGATCCGCTGGGGCGAACGCGTCACGGGCGAGTCAATCAGGGGGAAATCCGTCGTCGTCGAGCTGTATTTGATAAGCCGGGTGGTCTGCGACGATTGCGCAAAGACATGTTTCGGAGTGTAGTTGGGGCCTTGCCTGACGCAACGAAAATCGCCTGTGGGACGGGGTTTAGGTCGGTCTGGCGCGGTTATGTCACGTCATCGGGGCAGTCCCTGGTCGACGCACTTGGATGGGACGACCGTGCGGAAAGTTCCTCTCTTGCAGGGTTTAACGGGGCATTGATACCGTCCGCTGGTTCAATCGATACGACCGATCGCTGAATCTCCCTTTTCGGGGCGGTGGTCACTCCCCGCGAAGGTGGATCGCGAGGTGATGTCTCGGCTGACAAAGAATCTGCGTCGATCTGCTTGCGGGCCGTCGCACCGGTGAGCCCGTTACTCGCGTGTCAGGATGACCCGACCATGCTCATTCAGCCTCTTTCGTGGGCGTCCCGTCCCTCCCCAACTTCCGACCAATCCGCCGGACCGTCCGATCGGCAGCGTCGCGGCTATGGGACGATCGCTGCCGCTCTGATTGCTGGTTCGCTGGTCGCGTCACTGGCGGGATGCCAGTGGGCGGCGACTGGTCAAAACACTGCGGGGACGCGGCTCTACGAGCAGGGCCAGTACACTGCCGCCCTGCAAGAGTTTCAGAAAGCGGTCGTCAGCGATCCCAACAACGCGGACGGCTACTACAACCTGGCCGCCACCAAGCATCGGCTGGGCAAACAGCGGCGTGACAACGTGATGCTGCAGGAAGCCGAAGCCCTGTACAACCAGTGCCTGGATCATGACGGCAATCACGTCGAGTGCCATCGAGCTTTGGCCGTCTTGCTAAAGGACACCAATCGACCCGATCGAGCGTTCAGCCTGCTGAAGAACTGGGCCGAACGAGAACCGCGTTACGCCGAACCTCGGATCGAGCTGGCACGCTTGTACGAAGAGGCCAACGAGCCGGCCACGGCGCTCAAGTACTTGGAAGACGCCGTTCAGCAGGACGCCAATAACGGTCGCGCTTGGCTGGCTCTGGCAAGGCTTCGCGAGACAAGTGGCGACGCGATGCAGGCCCTGCAAAACTACCAGCGGGCCTACGCGCTCAACAACATGCAGCCCCAAGTTGCCGAGCGCATCGCCGCGCTCAGCCGCCAAATCAACAGCTCACGCGACGCCGCCCTCAACAGTGGCCAAACCCAAATCGCCCGCCCGCTCGACTACGCGAACCAGCGCTACTAGTACAGAGAATCTGATCGAATCCGTCCTGACTTTTTGACTGAGCCTTAGCTCACGAAGAAGCGGATCGCTCGGTAACCAAATGGTATCGCGGGTAGCGCCAGCAACGCGATGAAGAAGGTCCAACTGATTCGATGGAAAGCAGGTGCTTGGTTTAGCCAATGTCTGCGGCCGCTCAACGTATCAACCATCATGAGCTGTCCCTTTAAGTTGCCCATGACCAACTTTCGACCGTCTCGCGAAAATGCCAGTGCCGACGTGGCTACGAAGTCGATGCTAAGAGCGTTAAGACTCGGGTCACCGCGAAGAATTCTGACCTGATCGTCGTTCGCGTACGCAAATAGTTGTCCCGCCGCATCACTCGCACAGGCTATCACGTCACCGCCTTCGGACATATTACTGCCACTTTCACCCGAAAGGCTGTACCTGGTAGCGACACCACCACGGACAACGACTAATTCATTCCTGTTGCCATCTCGAAGCGTGGCAAAACCGGCAGTCCCACTTCCTTCCTGGGGAATCGCGAAACGGAATGCTTCGGCAAGGCTTGGCAGTTCGTATCCGATCACGAGACCATCTCCCACCGCGATCAGCATGTCGTCGTTCTTGGTGAATCGAACCAGAGACGAATGAAACCTCGACGCGACTGGCCCTTCAGCGGTCGCGATAAGACCGCCATTGTTGGCTTGGAGAAGCGATACCGTGTTCCAGCCGCTAACGGCAATGAACTTTCCGGAGGTCGACACCTGGATTTCGCGTGCTGGTACTCGGAGTTTGGAGCGAAACGACCCTTGCTTTCCAACCCGATGACGGACGTCTCCACCGCCGAATTCGGTTGCGCACACGATATCACTACTGGGGTGGCACTGGACCGTGGTGCGGCCGCGTCGAAGCAAATGGCGTCCTAGACCAAGATCGCCCCTGAGTTCATCGCGGTGGATGACACTCTCAGTCGCGCCATCTCTTGAATCCAACCACGCTATGGTTCGGTAGCATGCCTGGAGATAGCGTTTTCTTGGGTTCGTATCCAACCTTGCACTGACGCTGGAAACAAGAATGCGCGAGTTATCGGAGGAGAATGCGAGACTCTCAACCAAGTAGAGCTTGTCACCACGTCCTCCGGACTGCAGCAATCCCAAGGCGACGGCAGCTAGATAGGACATCATCAAAAGATGCTTGAGTCTAAATCGCACCATGCTCGACGACTAAATGATCGCGCTGGACAGCCGGAATGTGGACGCGAGGATGTAGGATACCCCGGCATAATCGCACGATGTGTCGTTTGGGTGTCCGGCG
>JBCCUO010000465.1:0-4253 GCA_039196805.1 Planctomycetota bacterium
CCTTCATGCTGGTGTCGGTGCTTTGCCTCGCCGGGGACTTCGTGGGCCCAAGCTGGCGGGCCGCTGATGGAGAGCACAGACAGACTGAAGACAAAAAACCAAGCGGGAGATCGCCTGCGCATGGGGAGTTTCCGAAAGTAGCGGTCGGCCAGTGGCACGGTGTGAAAGCGATGATGCCGACGGTAGCGGCTAGCCTGGCTAAACGGCACTTCGGGGCGAACATCCACTGCTTTTCTAACGCGCAAGTGGATTAGACTGCACGGAATCCGTCAAAACCTAGCAGGACCGCCTTTGTGAATGGAAATCCCGAGTTTGATCCCCTTTCGGATGCGTCCAACCAAAACCCGGCGACGACTTCGTTTGGGCTGATGGAACCGGATCCAGAAGTCTTGGAGCGGTTGCGATCTGCGCCGGCCAAGACGCTTTCCGATGCGTTTGCGACCGAACGCGATCGACTCTGGCAGTTGGTGCGTTTTCGAATGCATCACCGTCTGGCGCAAAGGGTGGACCCTGACGACATCCTGCAAGAATCGTTCTTGGCAGCGGAAAAGCGAGTCGAGCATTATTTGAAGGCCCCCAAGTGTTCGCTGTTTGTATGGCTTCGCATGATCGTGACGCAGACGCTGGTCGATTCGCATCGACGTCACCTGGGAGCCGAAATGCGTTCGGCGGGCCGCGAGATCAGCTTGGGTGGTCCACGCTTTCCGTCCACCACCTCGGCGTCTCTGGCCGGTCAGATCGCGGGGGACCAAACATCGCCCAGTGGCGAAGTGATGCGTCAAGAGGCATCGGCCGACCTGGAACGGGCGATCGCGGAGATGCCCGACTTGGATCAAGAAGTGATCGCGCTTCGTCACTTCGAGGGTCTGACCAACACCGAAACATCGGAGGTGCTGGGGATCAGCGTCACTGCGGCAAGCAATCGATACGTTCGCGCGCTGTCGCGTCTTCGAGACATCTTGGAGGCATGGGATCGTGAGCGAGCCAGACAACGCTGAGGGACGTACAGAGATACCGGGCGAGGACGCTAAGCGCATGCCAACGGTCAATCCCCTGGACGGAAGCGTCATGGTCCGCGTGGAACCGAGTCCGCAACGTGCGATGACATCGGACTCCGGTGCAACAGAAAATGGAAACGTTCGACATCCCGTCGAATCGTTGGCGTCACAAGTTGTCGATCGACTTCGAGACCAACCGGGTTGGGAGGCCGAGACGCTGCTTGACGATACGTCAGTGGCCAGTGATGACGCAGGCTCGGCCGAAAAGCTGAAAGAACTGATGCCCGTGATTCAGCGGCTGGAGGACGTCAGGCGACAGATCATCCAGCGTCCCGACGGGCTCGCCTCGTTGGGATCGTCGCGTCCCGAGAAGCTGGATGACTTTCGCTTGATTCGCCAGATTGGCCGCGGCGGCATGGGCGTTGTCTTTGAAGCCGAACAAGTGTCGCTGGGACGAAGCGTGGCCGTCAAAGTTCTGCCCGGTTCGTTGCTGCAAGACGAAAAACACATCACACGTTTTCAGCGCGAAGCCCAACTGGCGGCGTCGCTTCACCACACTCACATTGTTCCTGTGTTTGGGGTTGGAAGCGACCAGGGGTATCACTACTACGTGATGCAGTTGATTGATGGCATCGGTCTGGATGAATGCCTGGCCGCGGGCGAGGACTTCGGCTGTGATCAGGTGGTCGACATGGGCATTCAGGAGGCTCGTGCGTTGGCGCATGCTCATCGTCAGGGCATCTTGCACCGCGATATCAAGCCGGCAAACTTGCTCCGCGAAGCGAGCGGCAAACTCTGGATCACCGACTTCGGTGTAGCGAAGGCGATGGAGACATTGGAGGCGACCCGCAGTACGGACGCGATCGGGACGCTGCGATACATGGCGCCGGAACAGGCGACCGGAAACGCTGATTGTCGCAGCGACGTTTACAGTCTGGGGCTGACGCTCTACGAGTTGTTAGCGGGCAGGCCGGCATGGGATGACGAAACGATTCGCCGCGGTGTCGTGGGCCGCCACGGCATCCAGGCACCGACGAAACTGCGGAAAATGAATCCGGCGGTCAGCCTGGATTTGCAGACCGTGATTCATCACGCCATCGAGTTTTCGGCGGCCGATCGGTACGCGGACGCCGACCATTTCGCGGCCGATCTGCAGCGGCTAGCCAACCGAGAGCCGATTCGGGCTCGACGTCATGGACCGGTCGAATTGGCGGTGCGATGGGCGCGCAGGCGACCCGCTATCGCGGCACTCTCGTTGCTTTCGTTGCTGCTGCTGATCTCGGTGGCGGTGACCGCCAGCGTTGGGTATTTTCACGTCCAGCGTTCCCTGGAGCAAACGGTCGCAGCGGAGATTAACTCGCGGGCGACGGCGGACGTGGCGACCGACGCACTGGATCAATTGTTCAACCGATTTTCATCCAGTGATCTCTCGAGCCCCGATTGGCAAGGGGCTGCCGATGCGGTCACCGACCAAGCTTATCAGTCTCCCGCCGTCAGCCGTCAAACTGCCGACCTGCTGCAGGACCTGGTGGTCTACTACGATCGAATCGCGCAACTGCAGGCGGAGCGCTCAGCGACCGACGTGTCGGGGCCAGCAAGTGAGTCGTCGACGATAGCGCACCAGCACATCGGCCAATTGCATCAGCGGCTTGGGAACTACGAGTCTGCCGAGCAAGCGTTTCAGCGAGCGCTCGAACTCAATCGAAACAGCTGGCAAGAGGATCCAGCGGTTGCAACGGAGCAAAATGCGAGTCGCGTGATCCAAGAAGCGGCGCTGTTGAATCGGATCGGACTTGCTCAACGGTTGCAGGGAATGCCGTCGCAGTCTGAGAGCACGCACGCGAGGGCGCTTGAATCGCTTCAATCCGTGTCAGCTGGCGTGGACGCTCGTCCGGTGACCCGCTACGCGGTCGCCCGAACGCACTTTCTGTTGGCGTTGAGGATTCGCCCAGGTTTTGGGCCTGAGTCAATGCCTGACGCGTTGGCATTGTCACCATCGCGACCGCCTCACAAGGGACCACCCCATCCATATCCGCCCAAGCGAGAGGGACGCTCTCCCAGACGGCCACCGGACCATTCGCCGAGAAGCAAACATGGTCGATCGCAGCACAAACTGCCCAAGGGATTGTCTGAGCAGGGAAAAGCTCATTTGGAGGAGGCGATCGGGCTGTTGGAAACGCTTGCCAAAGAGTATCCGGATCGAATCGTGTACCGCGTGCAACTGGCGGCCGCCTATCGCGAACAGACTCAAGACACGTTGATCGGCAACGGCGATCAAGGACGGGATGTCGACGATCGAGCGGTCGCAATCCTGCAGGACCTGTTAGAAAAGCATCCGCAGCACAACGTGGTGCGTTGGGAATTGATTCGCACGTTGGCCTACATGAACGTCTTTGTCCCGTTGGACAAAGAGGAGTTGACGATCGGGTTGAAGCGACTCAGCCAAGCGGTCGAGCTTGCCGAATCGATGGTGGCGGAGTTCCCGTGGGTGACGGCCTATGAACTGGAGCTGGCGCACCTCTATTTCAAGCAGGGGCGACTGTTGCGACAGAAAGCGGAGCAGAGCCGAGGGCCGGACCGGTTTGATGCCGACCACCGGTGTGCCACCTCGCATCGCCAGGCGGTGCTGGAGATGTCGCGGCTACTGCGCCAGCAGCCAACGGCCATCGGATACCGTTGTTGGTTGGCCTTGTTTCGGTTCCGCCTGGCTGAAGTCCTCTGGCAGGTGGGCGAGGAAAGCGAATCGATTCGCGTGCTAGAGCAGTCCACTCTCGACTGGCAAGCGGCCGAGCAGGCGTTGCCGGACGATGAATTGATTCAGCGAGGCCTGCAGGCAAATGACGACTTCCTCATCGATGCGATGACGGGAAGGTGACACATCGAGCCGATTCGTTTGGTTCGCCCCGGGAGGAGGTGAACCGCGAAAGGAGCGAAATCAGCGAAATGAAGAATGAGATCGCGGGCGGTGTATCACCGGGCAATCAACGACTGACGCGACGATCGTAGCGGATGCCGCCAGGCTTCCGGTCTTTGTCTAACGTTCGGGACTCTTCTTCCACTTTCGCCCCTTTAGCGCTTTTCGCGGTTATTCTCCTTCGACAAGTGCCGGAAGGAGGAAACCGCGAAAGGAGAGAAATCGGCGGTAGAAGGAGGTGGGTCACATGTGGCTCAGTCGCCGTAGTTTCCAACCCCGATCTTGAAGGCGGTCACGCAGGCCAGGCCAAACCACAGCGCGTCGAAGAGCGTGAACATGGC
>JBCCUO010000466.1:0-4233 GCA_039196805.1 Planctomycetota bacterium
CCATGCGGTCGGCCCATCCGTCGCCTTCGCGGAGGTCGAGGCCGTCGATCCGGAGTCGGTTGATTACATCGCCTGGGTGGGGCTCTCCAGCACCGATCCGAACTTTGATGCGACCACGTTGTTTGACTTCATGGACCGTCGAATGAGACCCGTTTTCGAACGCATCCCCGGCATCTCACAAGTCGGCATGTTGGGCGCTCGCGAAAGTGAAACTCAGGTGATCGTTGACCCGGTGGAACTGGCCGCTCGGGGTGTGACCTATCAAGATCTTGTCGACGCCTTGGATGTCAACAACGCCAATTTTAGCGCAGGACGAATCACCAACGGCAAGAATGATCTTCGGGTTCGTACGGTGGGCCGTTTCGTCGATGACCGTTCCGTGGAAGAACTCGTCATTCGTCGGACCGTCGACGGTCCGGTTTATGTCGGTGATGTGGCGACGGTGCAAACCGACTACAAAGAGTTGACGGACTGGGCCCGTGCTCGCGGCAACTTGATGCCGTTCTTCAACTTTCAGCTTATCTCGGGCGGCAACATGCTGGACACGATGTCTGAGTTGCAGGCCGAGATAGGGCGGATGAACTCGCCCGGAGGCATGCTCGATCAGTACGCGGCAATTCTGAAGGCTGATGGTCGACTGGACCCCTCAGCTAAGCTGGAATTGGTGCAGACCTGGGACTCGTCGACCTACGTTCAGAACGCCTTGTCGTTGGTTCAGAGCAACATCTTCGTGGGTGGCGTGCTGGCCACCGTGGTGCTGTTGTTGTTTTTGCGAAGCATTCGCACGGTTGGCATCATCGCGATCGCGATTCCGTTGTCAGTGATCGGCACCATCGTCGTCCTGCTGGCGCTCGGACGCAGCGTCAACATCATCTCATTGGCGGGTATGGCGTTCGCAGTGGGGATGGTTGTCGACAACGCGATTGTCGTCATCGAAAACATCTTTCGGCACCTGCAACAGGGCAAGCCGGCAAGGCAGGCTGCCTTGGACGGCACTCAAGAAGTGGCCGGGGCGGTGCTCGCTGCGACACTGACAACATTGATCGTGTTCTTCCCGGTTCTGCTGATCCAAGAGCAAGCGGGACAACTGTTTCGCGACATCGCGCTGGCGATCATGGCTGCGGTGGGGCTCAGCTTGATCGTTTCCCTGACGGTCATTCCGTCCGCGGCGGGTCTGTTGCTCAAACAGATGCGGCCGCGACGCGACGACTTGGCGGATTTACGCGAAAGCGGCGAACTGGTTGCCCTCAAACCGGCATCCAAACGTGGCCGTGTTGCGCGAATCGCAATGGCGCTTCCCAGAATGTTGCGGAAGCTGACCAACCTGTCTGGCATCATTGGAGGCGTTGTTCGCTTTTTGATTGGATCTTGGGCCCGACGTATCGGCACGACAGCGGCATTCGTCGTCGCAACCGTCATTGGCATCGCGTGGTTGGTGCCGCCGCTGGACTACCTGCCCAAGGGCAACCGAAACTTGGTCTTCAGCGTGATGGTCCCTCCACCCGGGTACAGCATCGATCAGCTGTTCGAAATCGGTAGTCGCATGGAGCCTCAGGTTGCTCCGGCTTGGGAGGCGGCCGGTGATCGCTTTGAAATCGAAGAAGTGCGTCGAGGTGGCGAGAATCCTGGCGTCGATCGTCGACCCCAATTGTCGTTGAACGCCGATGGTAGTGAGACGATCATCGCGCCGCTGCTGGACCACTACTTCTTGGTGGCTCGCGAGGGCCGCATCTTTCAGGCGGCGATTCCGGTGGACCCTGACCGGACGGTCGATGCGCTGCCTTTACTGGAAAACGCCATGGGGGGAGACGCGGCGCCGGACACCCCGTACTTTTCATTCCAATTCCCTCTGTTTCGCACCGGAGGGACCACCGGTGCTGCGATCAAGATCGACGTCGTCGGAGACTCGCTCGATGACGTGGTTCAGTCCGCAAGCGTGCTGATGGGCGACCTGGTTCAGGACTACGGTCCCTACAGTACCAACCCGTCGCCGGCCAACTTCACGTTGCCGACACCCGAGATTCGGGTAACGCCGGATGACGAGCGGTTGCAAGACGCCGGACTCACGCGTCGGGACGTCGGGCTGGCGACGCAGGCGTCGGGGGACGGCATTCTGTTGCCGCGTCGGTTCGAACGCGGCGGGGAACTCAAGGACTTGAAGATCATCAACGGCGAGGCACTGGGAGACTCTCCGGTGCAGTCGATGGAAAATGCTCCCGTGGCCACGCGACGCGACGGTGTCGTTGACTTGGCCAGTCTCGCAGATGTCGACTTCATCCGCGTGCAAGACCAAATTCGTCACGTCGATCGACAGCGGGCGGTAACGTTGGAGCTGACGCCGCCCTCAGATGTACCGCTGGCGACGATCGTGGCTCAGCTGCAGGACAAAGTCGCCCAAATGCGTCACGCCGGAAGCATTCCGCCTACCGTCGACGTACGCTTCGCCGGATCGGCCGGGAACTTGGCGGCGATTCAAACCGCGTTGATTGGGGATGGCAGTCTGCTGGGCACCGTAACCAGTTCGTTGTTTCTGGCATTCGTGATTGTCTACCTGTTGATGGTTGTCTTGTTTCAAAGCTGGACCTATCCGCTGGTCATCATGATCAGCGTTCCACTGGCAACGTTGGGCGGGTTTGTTGGTTTGTCGATGGTGCACCATTGGACGGCCGGTGATCGATACCTGCCGGTGCAGAACATGGACGTCCTCACGATTTTGGGATTCGTGATTCTGGCTGGCGTTGTCGTCAACAACGCCATCTTGATCGTTCACCAAGCCTTGAACTTTCGCCGAGGGGGAATCGATGACGATGGCAATTCATTGGCCGACGTCAGCTCCAATGAGGCGATCGTTCAGTCCGTCACAAGCCGTGTGCGGCCGATCCTGATGAGCACGCTGACCAGCGTAGGTGGAATGCTGCCTTTGGTCTTCCTGACCGGTCCGGGCAGCGAACTCTATCGCGGGCTGGGAGCGGTCATCACCGGCGGTCTGGTCACGTCGACGATCTTCACGATGTTCCTGGTTCCCGTCGTGCTCAGCATGTTATTTGACATGTCGGTTAGAGAAACGTCGGACGATCTTGTCGAAATCGATCATGCCGTCGCGGCTTAGTCTTCTGCACTTAAGCAGGCGGACCGTGGCTTGACATCGCCTCCGATGCAGCACGGCGGAGTTTGGTAGCTTGGATAGAAATCACACCGGAGACAAACACTTGAAAGCCTATCAATTGACCGGCCCCCACGGACTGGATGCATTGCAGCAAGTCGAACTTCCCGAACCGGAGGTCGGGCCGTATGACGTTCTGGTCGATATGCAAGCCTGGTCGCTGAACTACCGTGACCTCGCCATGCCTCATGGCGGCTACATCCGTAACGACAAGGTCAAAAAGCATCCGCCTCTTATTCCCCTTTCTGATGGGGCTGGTGAAGTCGTGCAAGTTGGCAACGCTGTCACCCGTTTTCGAGTAGGTGACCAGGTCTGCCCCATCTTCTTTCAACGCTGGCTGTCGGGCAATTTGACGGATGATCAGATCGGTTCAGCGCTTGGCGGCGCTATCGATGGAGTGCTCGCCGAACGCGTGTCGCTGCATGAAGACGGTTTGGTGGCCGTGCCGGATGGCTACTCGTTTGAACAAGCGGCTACCCTGCCCTGTGCCGCCGTGACCGCATGGCAGGCACTCACGTTGGGCAACTTGCAAGCCGGTCACACGGTCCTGTTGTTGGGGACGGGTGGCGTGTCGATCTGGGCGTTACAATTGGCCAAGACTTTTGGAGCACGCGTGATCATCACCAGCAGCAGTGACCAAAAGCTGGAGGGGGCTTGCAAGCTGGGAGCGGACACGACGATCAACTACCGTCAGCACGCCGATTGGGAGCGACAAGTTCTGGAGGCGACCGGCGGCGTCGGTGTCGACAACGTCATCGAAGTGGGCGGTGCCGGTACGTTTGAAAAGTCGTTGGCTTCCGCTCGGGTGAGCGGGCGAGTCAGCTTGATCGGCGTCTTGACGGGGCAACCGGATCAGAACCCGTCACCAATGATGTCGCTCTTCAAGCGTTTGACCGTCCAAGGCATCTACGTTGGCAGTCGTGACATGTTCGAAGCGATGAATCGGGCGATCAAAGTGAATCAGGTCGAGCCCGTCATTGATCGGTCCTTTCCCTTCAGCGAAGCCAAAGCTGCCTACACACACCTGCAAAGCGGCGCCCACTTCGGCAAGGTCACGCTGTTCAGATAAC
>JBCCUO010000467.1:0-4227 GCA_039196805.1 Planctomycetota bacterium
CCGACTCGAACGTAGGTCGAGTCGAAAATCGGATAGGCGACCGAACCTTCAATGTCGGCAAACACAGAGACCTCTTCGTCCGTTACAGAGAACTGAGGATCAGCAACGCCGTCCAGGACCAATGCCGTATCGAACCGAGGACCACGTTGAGAAGTCTGGTTGTTCAGGACACCGCCGAGCAAATTAACCGACCAATAGGCTTTGCGGTAAAACCAACCGGTCCGAAATCCCGCGTGAACGCCGAACATGGAATTGTCCGCTCGTCCCGCATAGTTTTCGATCACGGCCGGAGTCTGGCGGTTGCTGAGCGTCGTTTCGAACGAATCGCCCTGTTCAATGAATCGAAGTCCGAGAAGCAGTTGGTATTCGTTGTTGATCGGATCTTCGGCGACCAAGTTGATGTCAGTGCTGTGATAATCGGCTTCAAAGATGCCTTGAGCGGCGATGGCACCTGGATCGCCCGGAAGTGGCTGGAAGTTCCCGTCGGCCTCCCAGCCGCCAACCCTTGCGTGTCTCGCCTCAATGAATCCGTTTCCCCATAGTCGCAGTCCCAAATTCAGCCGCAAACCAGGCTCGAAACCGTGCGACAGCGACTCTTCGAAGAATCGGGCTCCGCCATCGGTGCCGACGAGAAGAAAGTCGTCGACGTCGCGACCCAAGAACAGGAGGTCCAGACTCGCATACGCCAGATCGAAACTCCGCATCACCATGCCCTCCTCGATTCCCGCGCAGGCCACATCGCAGCTTCCGTAGGTCGCGCCGCCTACACCCGAACAGGAGTCGCCACCGGGAAGCAGATCGCAGGGACTTCCCACAGAGGTGTAGGCGCACTGCTGAATCGAAGCAGCGTCCGGAGGAGCCGACTGGGGTGCCGTCGCGACAATTTGGGAATCTTGGTTTTCCGCAGGCCGGTTGGCGTCGAACGGAACCAATGTTTCGATGGGACGTGGGGCAGTCGACGCGAAGGGCCTTTCGGGGTCCGCTGCGTTGGTGACCTGGCTGACGTTTGCCGCCAAGATCCCGAGGCAAACAGGTACAAGAAGAAAACGCACGCAAAAACCTGTCGCGCAGAGAGGATGGTTCAACGACCCGACCATTCGGGGTGATCGGCAGTTTCAACCGTGCGGCTTGAGACGATCGTGCGGAATTGGACGATCATGCGGAATGGCACGTTCGTAGCGACTAGTGAGCGTTTCCTCCGCGGCCTGGTCGCTCGAAAATAATCGCGCGGAGAAATACGAGAAACGGGGACGTTGAATTACAGTACCGGGATGAGAAACACAACAAACCACCAGCTCCTTGGTTCTCCAACCTGGCTTGTTCTTGCAGCTTTCCTCGGCATCGGACTCGGAAGCTTCAGTGCTGAAGCTCAGGCTCCCAACAGCCGAATTCGGGCAGGAGCCAATCGGCCGGAGAGTCGTGACCCTACGATTCCCAGTCTGGAGATTCAGAGGCGTACGCGTGCATCGGCAGCCCCTCGGGCACCCTCTGCCACGTCTCGCAGCGTCCCCTCAAGACTTCGACCAGTCTCTCGTTCGAGTAATTCGACTGCGATTGAACTACAGTCGCTCATCCAGTCATCGCGCGATGGATGCACCGCAACGCTTCGTGCGGGTGACCAAATCGTGACGGTCTCCATCGCGCGGGGTCAGGCAGCACGCGAGGTGCAGCTCCCCGCGACGCAGTTCGCCGATTTCGCTTCCACCGTTCAGCAACTCAGTGGTGAGCTTCGTCAATTGCGTGCCCAAGCGACTGTGAATGATGGGCTGAGTGGCAGTCTCTCCCCGCGATCAAACGGCGTGGCCGACCCAGAACCCCCGGACGCCCTGGAGCTCGGCGACGAATCGAGCCCGGAGGAGACCATGCGTCAAGCGGCACAAGCCGCGGAGGCTGAGATGCTGGAGGTTGAGCGACGGTTCATGCGTCAGCTCATGGAGCCCCAGCGAATCGATCTGTCTAGCAGTTTTAGTTTGGATGGGACGCTGTACCGAGTCATCGACTTCACTCGCGATACCCTGTTGCTCGAGCAAGTGCCGCTGGGAAAGTATCTGATCGTCCGTTAGCGACTGCGACTTTTTCCCAGCACTCGATCAGAAGAAATCGAACGTAGGATGGCGTTGTGCGAGTTGGCAAAGTTCCGATCGTCAACTGAAAGTCGGTGGCCCTAAGTTGTCCCACGTTGAGGGATGCGACTGGCATTGCGACCCCAAGCGCGTTCGTCCGCCCGCCTCGGAAGGACTCTACGATGCGTCACGCAAAAGAGACTATCGGCGAGTACCGATTCCCATCAGAGCCACGGCGCGTACGGCGATTCGGTGTTCGCTACTGCCGGAGGAAGTCGCCGCTCGTAGCGCTTTTCCTCGTAGTGTCTGCAAAACGGCCTGTTGGTCACGTTGATCGAGTTGGCTCACAAAGGGATTTCCCTCAAACGCGTCATCGATCCGAAAGCTTGTCACTTCCTCTGCTTCAATGACCTTCACATCGCTCAGTCCGACCGAACGGAGGGACTGTCGAAGGCGATTATGATCTGCCAGAAACTTCATGCCGGCGGGGACGGGACCCTCAGGAAGTTCGATTCCTAACTCGTCGCAGCAATCAGCGATGACTTGATTAAGCCCCGCGCCCTTCTCACTCGCCCAAACAACCAGACCGCACGTGCCACCGACTTTGGTCACTCTCACCATTTCGCGTAGCCCTTGCTGCCAATCCTGGAAAAGCATGATACCGAACAGGGACACCACCACATCAAAACACTGGCCCGGGAAGCCAAGCGAGTGCCCGTCCATTCGAATGGCTGCGATCGAATCGAACTCGTGCTGGCGGAGTTGCGCCAACATCGCATCCGATTGGTCAATCGCGGCCACGCTCGGGGAGTACCGGGCGGCGATGATGGCCGCTGCTCCGGTGCCGGTCGCAATGTCTAAAAGAAGCGTGTCGTTACGGACGGGAATTTGCTGGAAGAGTCGACGAGCAAACTGAGTCGAAAGCGGGTGAGCTTTCTTCAGATAGCCAGCGGCGATTTGATTCCAGCGATCCGGCATCGAGGCCACCGACTCAGATGCTGGCCTGTCACGGCGTGGGTCCTTGGATTCTATGGCTCAGGTCCCATCGATGTGTTTCGTGCATGATTGGTCATCAGCAAGGCGGACTCTTCCGAGCCCTAGGCACGAGCTCAGCGTGCATTCACTGATCCGTCGAGCGAAACGACGGATCAGATTCAGCTGAGGCCGATTCGTCCAATTTCATGTTATTCACCTACCCACTATACCCGGTGTTTTGTTCGCGGGCGCCTTTCAATGCAACTTATGTGCATTTACGATTCTGCTGCACGGTTGAGGACCGGTATCTGCTGCAGATGAAGCTGTTGGCCTGAGGTCGCGGTTGCCCACCCGTTCGCGTACCGTTTGCAACTCCTCGCGATTACTCGCTTCGCTGCGTCAGCGCCGTTTAGGGATCTCATGCTTCAACTGGAATCACTGACGAAGGTCTATGACGAGAAGGTGGTGGCAGTCGACCAGTTGTCTTTGACTGTCTCGGGAGGTGAGGTTTACGGACTTCTTGGACCCAATGGTGCCGGGAAAACCACGACCCTACGGATGATTCTCGGACTGTTGCCACCCACCAGTGGCGACGCCACGATCCTGGGGTGCCGCGTATCGAGCGAGTCCCTTCGGATTAAGCAGCTGATCGGTTTGGTGTCGGCCAGCGCGGGACTCTACCAGTGGCTGACACCGCGCGAGATGCTCCACTACTTCGCGATGGGATTCGGTCTAGATGACGCTCAAGCGGCAGACCGCGTCGATCATCTTTCCCGCCGGATGGATTTGGTTAGCTATCTCGACAGGCGATGCGCAACGTTGAGTACCGGCCAAGCGCAGCGAGTGAACCTAGCACGCGCATTAGTTCACGACCCGCCCGTCGTCTTGCTCGACGAACCAACGCGAGGATTGGATGTCGTCGGATCCAAGGTGGTGATCGACTTCGTGGCTCAACTCAGGGATGCCCAAAAAGCGATTGTTGTCTGCACGCATCAGCTGGAAGAAGCGGAGCGTTTCTGCGATCGCTTTGGACTGCTGCATCGTGGAAAGTTGATGCATGAGGGAAACCTAATGGAGTTGAAAGAGGCGACTGGCCGACCTTCATTGGTTGATATTTTCTTGGCTTTGATGGCCGATTCGGTCCCGGCCAACGACCCAACTGAACCCTCCATGACGCGGTAGATGATGA
>JBCCUO010000468.1:0-4222 GCA_039196805.1 Planctomycetota bacterium
CCACACTGACGACGCTGCAGGTTCTTCGATCGGGAGAGTACTACCAAGTCCTCGACCAAGAAGTGATTGCCTGTCTGGAAGGCGCGACGGAGCCGTCAGCGGCGCTGGCCAGAGTTGCCGAGCGCTGGGACGCGATCACGGATCAGCTGGGCGACGACGTCCAAGGCCGAACGTGGCGTAAGGCCCAGGGACTGATTCGTTAGCAACTCCCGCAAGGAGGGTCGAAGACGAGGAACGAGTCTTCGGGGAGGGTCACGGGGATCACGGCTGTTCGGGCATACAAAGAATGCAGGGCGCCCTCCCCGCGTGAACTCGCTTAGGCTCGTTTCGCGACACTCCCGGAGGGAGGGTGAAATGAAACTGCACGGCCTCCAAGCGGGAGGGTGTCTCAAGAATGCGCGACTTCAAAACGCGTTAGCTGACGCTTCGGCGTGGCGCCTATTCCTTGGTCTCGCCTTCGGCGACAGCGACTGGTTCGCCGGCCGACTCGTCTTCGCTCGATTCCGAATCGTCGCTGGCGGCAGGGGGCTCGTCGACGGGCTGATCGTCGTCGACGTCGGGAGCGTCATCAAACGCAGGCCGCTCCGCCGTGGACTTCACTTTGTCATTCTTGCCGACCAGTTCCAAGATTGCTCGTTGACCTGCGTCACCCAATCGAGGCGTCGCCAATCGCATGATGCGGGTGTAGCCGCCCGGTCGGTCGACGAATCGAGGAGCGATCGTCCCGAACAAAATGGCGACCGCCTCTCGGTTTCCGATCAGCTGCAGGACGCGGCGCTGGGCGTTGACCACGGGAGCACGTGCGGCCGCCCATTTCTGCCACTGCTCGCTTTCACGCCACTGCTTGTATTCATCCGTGCCGCGTGCGGCCGACGTTTCGTACTGCTCGGCTTCTTCGGCGTGAGCGATCGATTTCTTGGCGATCGTGATGCACTTTTCGGTGAGCGCCCGCATTTCCTTCGCTTTGTGCAGCGTGGTGGTGATGCGACCAGGAACCTTGGGTGCGTTGTCGTCCAGGCTGGCATCCCGCTCGGTCAAGAATAGGGCACTGACCAGGTTGCGCAAAAGAGCCTTGCGGTGGCTGGGGCTTCGACCCAGCGTGCGGCCTTTTCGTCGGTGACGCATGGCTGATGATCCGTAACGTACAAAGTGAAGGGTTGGGAGCGATGCTCGGGATCAGAACATCGACTGAGAGGGGACACGCATGCCCAAGTGCATGCCGTGCATCGAGAGCTTCTCGCGAACCTCGTTCAGCGTTGTGTCACCAAAATTGCGGACTTCAAGCAGCGCGTCCTCGGTTCGTTGGACCAAGTCCCGAACCGTTTGAATGTTTTCGCTTTCCAAGCAGTTCGTCGCCCGCACGGAGAGCTTCAGGTCGTTGATTGACATGTTCAGCTTGGCTTCCAACTGAGCCTCGGGTGAACCGGCACCGCCGCGTGCAGCGGAGAAGATGCTGGGACCAAGCTCGCGGTACTGAACGAAAGGATTCAGGTGCTTTCGCAGGATCTTCGCCGATTCCACCATGGCCAATTCTGGCGCCACGGTGCCATCGGTCCAGACTTCCATCGTCAGCTTGTCGTAGTTGGTCTTTTGGCCAACACGCGTGTCTTCGACTTGGTATCGAACGCGAACGATCGGGCTGAACACGGCATCGATCGGTATGATCCCGATTTCGTGGTCGACACTGCTGTGTTCAGTGCTGGGGACGTATCCACGTCCGTTCTCCACGACCATTTCCATCATGAAGGGAACGTCATCGGTCAGCGTTGCCAGGACGTGATGTTTGTTAACAACGTCGACGTCCGCGTCCGTTTGCACGTCCTCACCGGTGATCGCACCCGCCGTGCTGCGTTCCACCGTGATGACGCGAGTTGCTTCGCTCTTGTTGCTGACGATCAGGCTTTTCACGTTCAGCACGATATCCGTGACGTCTTCCAGGACGCCCGGGATCGACGTGAACTCGTGTTGGGCGCCCCGAATCTTGATCTGGGTTACCGCACTGCCCATCAAGCTGCTCAGCAGAACGCGGCGAAGGCTGTTGCCAACGCTGGCGCCAAAGCCACGTTCGAAAGGCTCCGCAATGAATTTGCCGTAAGTCGGTGAGAGTGAGTCGCGTTCCACTTCCAGCGTGCTGGGAAGTTCCATTCCGCGCCAGCGAATATGCATCTGATAGGACCCTTTATCGGGGGACGACCGCGATGGGGCTACGCGGCCAAGGTGTTCAGGAAGATCGAAAGTATGGCAATCCGTTCACGCACGCCAGAACGCCCGCAACCAAGCAGCGCGTCATCGCGGCTACCGAGGATCACACGCGTCGCTTCTTTCGGGGGCGACAACCGTTGTGAGGGATCGGGGTAACGTCTTCGATCAATTTGACATTCAACCCGGCGGCTTGAAGTGCTGTGATCGAACTTTCGCGGCCCGACCCAGGTCCCTTCACACGAACTTCAACGTCACGCATGCCGAACTTGGACGCTTTCTCGGCTGCTTGTTGCGCGGCGCACTGGCCGGCAAACGGCGTGCTCTTACGACTGCCCTTGAACCCGCTGGTTCCAGCACTGGCCCAGCAAAGGGTGTCACCCTTGGGATCGGTGATCGTGACCGTCGGGTTGTTGAACGTTGCGTGAATGTGGGCAACGCCGTTGCTGACGTTGCGACGAACTCGCTTTTTCTTGTTTGTCTTTGCCACGTGATGACTTCTGTTTGGTTACGTCGCCGATTGATTCATTCGGGCGACTGCAGTCGCTGGGTGTTCATTGAAAAAACGCCGATCGAATCGGCGATATAGGCCTTCCAATCGCGGAGGGCCTGAAAACCGGCAGCCTGGCCAGGACTACCGCAAGTCCTTGACGCCCTTCTTTCCGGCCACCGTCTTTCGCGGACCCTTACGCGTTCGAGCGTTCGTCTTGGTTCGCTGACCCCGGACGGGCAGACCCATACGGTGACGCATGCCACGGTAAGCCTTGACTTCGCGAAGGCGACTGATGTTCTGGTTGATCGTCCGTCGCAAAGGACCTTCGACGGTGTAGTCCCGCTCCAACAGGGCGGCGATTCGACCAGCCTGCTCATCATCCAGATCTTTAGCGGGACTGGCGGGATCAATCCCCAGCTTTTCACAGACCTCCCGGGCAGTGTGCAGTCCCACGCCGTAAAGATACGTCAGTGAGTACTGAATCTGCTTGTCATTGGGGATGTCAACGCCCAGCAAACGGGGCATAACGAGACTCCTAGCGTTATCGAACTTGGTCGAGCAAGTCCGGGAGCATAGCGGATGGCCCCCTTTTTGCTCAATGGGGACGTTGCCTCATTTTTCCAGGAATTTCATCGAATCATTCGTTGAAATTCAGTTGGCAACAGGTCGCGTTTGCTGGCCGGATGCCGCAGCACCAAAGCGATTCGAAAGGGCGACAGATCCAGATCCAAACGAGTGTCTCCATCGACCTGCGACCAGACGATGGTCCTCCAAACCTCGTCGCAGCGGTCGAGTAGCTGACGATAAATCTGTCCACCACCCACCACGAACGCTTGATCGCCCCACTGCGACGCCACCTCAAGGGCGTGATCCGTGTTGGTGGCTAGGCGAGGCGGATCCGCCTGGTCTGTCCCGCCTGCGGACCAACTGGCGTCGCGGCTGACCACAATCGTCCTCCTGCCAGGCAACGGTCGACCGATCGAATCGAACGTCTTGCGGCCCATGATGAGTGTGCCGCCCATCGTCATCGACTTGAAACGCTTCAAGTCGCTACCCAGCTGCCACGGCATCTGACCCTGATCTCCAATCACGCCGGTCGGTGTGGCTGCAATGACGGCGATCAACTTCATGGCGATTCACTTGGACAGCTCGCAGGGCGTGTCGGGTCTCAGGCTGCCCGTCGAAAGCCTACGTGGCTTCTGCTACGGGGTGTGCCGGGCTTCAAACGGCCACTGGGGCTTTGATGTGCGGGTGGGGATCGTAGTCGGTCAGGGTGAAGTCTTCGTACAGGAAGCCGTCAATCGATTCTGGCGATGAAGTGATCGTCATCTTGGGCAGCGGACGAGGCTGGCGTGCAAGTTGGGTCTCGGCCTGATCGAAGTGATTGCGGTACAGGTGCACGTCACCAAACGTGTGGACAAACTCACCCGGTTGAAGGGCCGTGACCTGCGCCATCATCATCAACAGCAACGCGTAGCTGGCGATGTTGAATGGCACACCCAGAAACACATCGGCACTTCGCTGGTAGAG
>JBCCUO010000469.1:0-4206 GCA_039196805.1 Planctomycetota bacterium
GCGTACCCCGATATTGATGCCGATGAGCACCGCTGCTGCAGCCGAGCCTGCCTCGCCGACGCCCCACGAAACGCCCTCGATCCGCGTCTACAACACGCTCAGCAAGTCGAAGGAGCCTTTCCAACCACTGCGGGCACCGAAAGTCGGCATGTACCTGTGCGGACCGACGGTGTACGCGGAAGCCCACATCGGTCACATGGTCGGCCCGGTCATCTTTGACACCATCAAACGCTACCTGCGGTACAGCGGGTACGACGTCACGTGGGTCGTCAACATCACCGATGTCGACGACAAACTGATCGCCAAAAGCCGGGAAAGGGGATTGCCGATGAGTCAGATCGCGGTGGAGATGACCGCCGACTACCTGGCGAACCTGAAAGAGCTGGGCGTCAACCAAATTGATCACCTGCCGCGGGCAACCGACCACATTCCCCAAATCATCGCCTTCATCCAGTCATTGGAAGAAAAGGGCTTTGCGTACAGCGTCGACGGCGATGTCTTCTTTGATGTCATGCGAGATGCGGGATACGGACAACTCTCCAATCGCAGCGCCCAAGCTCAGCAGGGTGAAGGCGGCGAAGCCGCGGCAAGGAAACGCAATGCGGGCGACTTCGCCCTTTGGAAGGCCACCAAGGTCGCCGGAGAACCTTGCTGGGAAAGTCCATGGGGCGAGGGCCGACCGGGTTGGCACATCGAGTGTTCCGCGATGAGTCACGAGATCTTGGGAGAGACCTTTGACATCCACGGCGGCGGCTTAGACCTCCTGTTTCCGCATCATGAAAACGAGCGGGCTCAGAGCACCTGCTGCCACGGCGCCCCGATGGTCAAGTACTGGATGCACAACGGTCTGATGCGGGCCGAAAAGAAAGGCAAGATCGGTGGTCGAAACGATCGCGACGACGCCACTGACCAGCCGTCAGCTGCTGATGACGATGCCTCAGGCAAAATCAGCCGCAGCAAGGGTGCGGGCGGACTGGCCGAACTGATTCGCAAACACACCGGCGAACGGATTCGATTTTTCCTGCTGCGCACCCACTATCGATCGACGATTGTTTTCGGTGACGAAGGGCTGCAAGAAGCAGGCACGTCCTTGGAGACCTTTTACCGTTTCTTTGCACGGCTGGAAGAGATCCTGAATGAAAGCTTCTATGATCTGCCGGCTGCCCGCACACGCGACGAAGGGGAAATCAAGTCCGACAGCGATGACTTCTTGGAGGAACTGAGCACTCAGCGCGACAAGTTCCTGGCGTCGATGGACGACGACTTCAACACGGGTGCGGCGATCAGCGTTCTGTTCGACCTACTCAGGTTGATGAACCGCTTCATCGATCAGCATCAGCTCGGGCCAAGTACTCCAGCGAAAGACCCAGCGGCACTCAAGCTCAAGCAGGCAGCAACGACACTACGCAACCTAACCTCGGTGCTGGGCCTGTTTGAAAAGGTGCCACCGTCGGCCGATTCAGCGGACGAAGGAGACGCCCAGCTATTGGACGATGCGATCCACTTGCTGATTGACCTGAGGAAGCAGGCGAGAGAACGAAAGGATTACGCCACGGGCGACGAGATTCGCGATCGCTTGGGAGAGATGGGTGTCGCGTTGCTCGATAAAAAGGAAGGCACCTCTTGGGAACGCAAGTCGTAAACCGGAAACGGATACTTGGCATCGACCCCGGTTTGAATACGACGGGCTACGCCGTCATCGAAGTCGACGAAAACCAGATCGGGCCGCAGGCCCGCATCGACCTGTGTGAAGCAGGGATCGTTCGCAGCCGATCGGCTGATCAGCTGGAGCAGCGGATTCAAGAGATCTTTGATGGAGTTAGTGAAGTCATTGCCAACCAGCATCCCGACTCCTTGGCTCTAGAACAGCTCTTTTCGCACTACGAGCGGCCTCGCACCGCCATCTTGATGGGCCACGCGCGAGGCGCCATCTGCCTCGCCGCCGCACGGGCCGACATTCCGGTGCATCACTATGAACCCACTCGAGTCAAGAAAGTGATGACGGGGAACGGACGAGCCCCAAAGTCACAGATCCAGCAAGCCGTCAAACTTCAGCTGCGACTGACCAGTGTCCCCGAGCCAGCCGACGTCGCCGACGCCATGGCAATCGCCATTTGCGGCCACCACCTCGGGGGCATGAACAAGCTACTGGGTTAGAGGGCTCTTGGCTTTGAAGAAACGGAGGGCAAACGAATGCTAGATAGCATCCTCCCGCTTCCAGGAGGTCCGGGCTCCCAGGCCCACTCACAACTCACAACTCACAACTCACAACTCTTCATGATCGTCTCCATCTCCGGCAAGCTCACCGCAGTGAGTGAAGTCGTCGCCACCATCGAATCAACCCCGTTCGAGTACGAGGTCTTGGTGGGCGACTACACGCGGCGTCAGCTACAGAGCCAGGTGGGCGAGACGATTCGTCTGCACACGCTTGACTACATCGAAGGCAACTCGCAGGGTGGCGGTCGCTTGACGCCGCGGTTGGTCGGCTTCATGACCCAACCCGAGCGTCAGTTCTTTGACCTGTTCTGCAGCGTCGATGGCGTCGGGGTCAAGAAAGCGCTGCGCGCGATGGTCCGCCCGGTCAAAGAGCTGGCCGTGCTGATCGAACAGCAAGACTCCAAGGGTCTTTCCGCGCTTCCCGGTATCGGCCCAGCGACCAGCGAGCGGATCATCGCCAAGTTGCGGCGGAAGATGCCTCGCTTTGCCCTGATGGTCGATGCTGGCAAGATCGGTGAAGCGGCGGACGATGCGTCCTCCAAGGTGGTCAGCGAAACCTACGAGGTGCTGGTCACGCTCGGCCACAGCGAATCCGACGCCCGCCACTTGATCGATGAGATGCTCAACAGCGGCAAGAAGTTCAAGGACACCGAATCGATGCTCACCGCCATCTACCAGAAGTCGGCGTGAACGCGTCAGAATCGTTTCGACCGGAGTTTTCGCAGTCCCCGCCAGAGCTCCACAGTCGACCAGGTGGAGATCCATGACCTGCGAACGAGCGGGGATTAAGCTTGCGATAACGCAAGTTCCCTCCGCCCGACCCATCCGCTCATGCCTGCTTCACGCATCACTGGTATACTGACGCCCAACATCACGCCGGTCGACGCCAACGGCCGCGTCGATGAATCGACGCTTCGAGGCTATGTCGACTGGTTGATCGATCATGGCGTTGACGGACTCTATCCCAACGGCAGCACCGGGGAATTCGTTCGCTTCACTCCTCAGGAACGGCGTCAGATCGTCCAGATCGTGGTCGATCAAGCGTGTGGCCGCGTGCCCATCCTTGCCGGAGCGGCAGAAGCGAACGTCAAAGAAACGATCGATGCGTGCGAATCCTATGGAGCCATGGGCGTCCGCGCAGTCGCCATCGTGGCTCCATTCTACTATCGGCTCAGCAGCCAAGGCGTTTACGCCTACTTTCGCGAGATCGCGGACTCCGTATCGGTCGACGTGACGCTCTACAACATTCCGTTGTTCACGTCACCGATCGAAGTCGACACCGTCATCCGCTTGGCCAGCGAATGCCCTCGAGTGATTGGCATTAAAGACAGTTCGGGCGACCTCCCGAACATGCTGCGGATGATGTCGGCCATCCGCCCGATACGAGACGACTTCACTTTCTTGACCGGCTGGGACGCCTCGCTGGCACCGTTCTTGATCGCCGGTGTCGACGGGGGAACCAACGCGACCAGCGGTGTCGTGCCGGAACTGACGCGAGCGATTCACCGGTCGGCGGCCGCCGGAGATGTCCAGCGAGCGATGCAGCTGCAGTACCAGTTGATCCCGCTGTTTGACGCCATGATCGGTCTGGGTGAATTCCCCGAAGGATTCCGCGCCGGCGCGCGTTCGCGTGGCTGGGACTTGGGGTTTGGTCGCGTCCCGCTTTCGGCCCAGCAACGCGATGCGGTCGCCAAAAGCCAACGAGAAATCGATGCCATGGTGCAAGAGATCGCAGGATCCGACTCGCCGCCTCAAAACCTCCCCGATCGTGCGATCGAGAAGATCGTCCAGCATGTGATGCGGCAGCTGAGCTAAGGCGACAGGTAGCGAAGCCATTTACGCTGCCCCGGCCCGGGGACGTAAGCGACCGGCTGACCCCAGAGCCCCTGACCGACTTGAATCGGATACTGTTCCTGGCCGAGTGTGAACAGGGAACGTGCCGGTGCACCAGAGGGGGCAACGACGGGAGCCCCGATCGTGGGCGGAGCC
>JBCCUO010000470.1:0-4197 GCA_039196805.1 Planctomycetota bacterium
CCGTTGGCCGATCGTTTGACCTTCAAGACCTCTTCGGTCTGCCTAGCCTGGGAGAGATTTTTATGGATGATGCCGAGCCCACCTTCTTTGGCCAGTGCAATGGCCATCTGTGACTCGGTCACGGTATCCATCGGCGACGAGATCAGCGGAATCTGAAGCCGGATACGTGCCGTCAATTGACTGGTCACGTCGACTTCGCTGGGAACGACCTCGCTATACCGTGGAGACAGCAGAACGTCGTCGAAAGTGACACCCAGGTCGCCAATCTTGTTGTCATGCATGCGTCTGCCTCAGCGGTCGGTTCCGGCTACGAAAAGCCGCGAATTATGACCCAGGCAGGTCGACGTCGGTAGGCGGTGTGCCGACGTCGGCTAGAGGCGACCGTCTTGCTCCAACATCTCGCGATACTGATCGCGTTCGCGCCGCGTCGCTTCCAAATCGAAGATCAAGTACTTCATGTCCAGACGAAGCTGCGACAGGGCCTCTTGAACCAGATTCAGAATGCGTCTGCGTCGCGTGCTGCATTCGATCACCCGCGTGAGCGCCGGTGAAACCGAGTCACGGTACCGAGCGGGCAGGGCGTCGATCGCCTTGACCATCTCGTGAAGTTCCACAGGCGTTTCATCATTCAGTTTGGCGGCGGGTCCGATCATCTTCGTCATCAAGGAAAGCTCCGGGGGAGGGCTCGCAGGGCTGAGTGTTGTTGATTGCACTCCTTTGCACTCCCAGTACCGTGAACCTCAATGATCACAGCTTTGCCGCCCTTAAGTCTCACTGTCGCAATGACTTAGCCTAATACGGGCGGGATATTCTTCGAGTCGCTTTTTCATGCTTCGTGGCGAAAAAGCAACGGGATCCGAACTTGGCTCGGCGACCTAAATCATGCTACATCAAAGGTTTAGAGAGTTGAGGACGGATTGAAGTGGGATGTGGTCCCAACACCACATGACGTGGCTAGGCCTCAACAACGACGCCGAACAGAGGCTGACAGGGATGCCAGTTCGCTTGGGTCAACAGGATTGTTCCGTCCGAACACCAAGGGGTCAACGAAACCGTGCAGGTGAACCGAGAATCAGTGGTTCTGCCCGTTCGATCGTTCGCGGCAGTCAATCGAGACGCCCTGCGCTCGGTTTACCGGTTGCGGGTCGAAGCCGATTCAATCGGCTTGTGTCGCTCGGCCGACTGGTGATACCGAATCACTTTTTGACGGCGATCCCGACACTTCGTCAACCGGCAATGCTGGGGCCGATGTTCAGCGCTTTGCTGGCGTTGCTGTTGCTGAGTCTTGCGACGTGCGCGGACGCTCAATTGATCGACGCGCTGGACGCGTATCCGCCCCGTTGGCAGCTAATCGACTCTGACTGTCGCGCCGAGGTCACGCGTCAGAATCATCCGACCGACTCTGATGGACGTATTTACGAAACGATTCGCCTTCAGGCCACGCATGGCAGCTATGCGACGTTTGCTTACCCGATCGAGCCGGTTCGCGCAATCGATGACCTGACCGCGACCGTGGCGGTCAAGAGTGTACGCGAGGGTGTGCGAGTGGGCTTACGAGTGCGTTTTCCATTCTTGATCAATCCGCAAACTCGTCGTGGTACGACCGTCTTCGTCTACGGGTCGACGTACCGTGACCCGGGCAAGTTTCGGACGATCGGCGTAGGCAGAATCGAACGGCAACTGAACTTGAAGGTAATGGCACTGAGGCAAGAGCATGGGGTGCGAGCCAATCTGGACGACGCTTACGTCGACGCCATCGTGCTCAACGGCTACTGCGGGCCGGGCCAGACGTCCTTCAAACTGAGTGATTTGCGCGTCGACGGGATGGTGCCTGTGGAATCGATTGGCCGAAGCGATCGAATGGCGCCGCTGCTTGCCGGTCCCACCCGCCAGCGGCCCGATGTCGTCCTGACGGAATCGAGTCGCGATGCCCGTCGCTTCGATTCGTCGGCCGATCCGCTTGCGATGTCTCGTGATGTGGCAAATGGCAGGAATCCACTCCCCTTTCCGGTCGGGCGATTGACCAAGATTCTGCAGCACAACGGGGAGCCCCTAGCCTGGGTCCGTTCGTTGGGTTTCAACGCGGTCTTATTGGCAAAGCCACCCACCGAGTCGCTCTTGCGCGAGGCGATTCAAAATCGTGTCCGCGTCTACGCGCCGCCACCGTCCAGTCCGGATCCCGAACTGACACTCCTGCTGGATCCGGTCGATGGCTGGTACTTGGGTAGTGGGCAAACCCTGGATGGTCGCCAGGTCGAGTCGCTGGCCCGTCGCGCGGATGAGTTGCGGCGATGGCCTAGCGACTGGCAGCGGCCGCTGATCGCCGCGCCTGTTGAATCGATCGCAATGTACGCACCGCTGGTCGACGGGATCATACGCGACGCGCCGCCGCGCACTCGGGGGCTATCCGGACGCGATGAAATCGGTGAACTGACCTGGCAGCGAAGTCAGCTTCGACAGCGGAATCAGCTGGCGGTTGGAATCGCTTCACTCCCCAGCGAGTCGGTATTGAATCAGTGTGAGCAGATCTCCGCCGCAATCGGTACGCCTCGACCCGACGCGTTTCGTTGGCATTCGATGTGGGCGCAGGTCACCCGGTCGCTCTCCGCGGCGCCCAAAGCGGTCTTGTTTCGCTCCACAAGACCGCGGACCGACGGAACGGAACTCGCTTCGCAACGGTCAACGTCACTGAGCTTCGTCAACTCGATGCTCCGCGTCATCGAACCTTGGATGGTCCGAGCGACGCCCGGAACGATGATTCCGATGGATGATCGTTCACGCTACTTGGCGTTTCAGCTGCCATGCGGGGATAGCGAGTTGACGTTTGCCGTCAGTGATATCCAGCGGGGTACCGAGCTGCGATCAGGTGATGGACAGACGATCGAGATTCCACTGTCGCCGGTAGAAGCTAGTCGACTGCATTGGCGACTGACCGACTTTGCCGCCGATCTGGTGGCTCCGGTGACATCCGGCGTTGGGTCTCGGATACAAATCGTTTCACCTGATGTGGTGGAAGTCCTGGTCGCTGCGCGGGACCCAAGGGTCGGCGGCATGGTCGCTCAACAAACCCAGCGAAATGCAAGACAAGCGTGTACCGATCGCTGGCAACTGTGCCAACAAACAGCCAGCCATGCGAGTCAGAGTCGATTAACGGCGCGAGCGGCATGGGGGGGCGCATCGCTGCCAGGAGACAACTGGATTCAGGTTGCTCAGCAAACGCTTGATCAAGCTGAGCCAAGCGTCCGCGCCGGGGACTACTCGTCAGCTCATCAACTAACTCGCCGGGCCGACGCCTGGACGTTGCACAGTGCATGGCAACTCACCCAGTTGATGATGCCGGATTGGCCTCACCCGACCAGCAGTCCGCCCGTCGACATGGGTGACCTATTAACGCAGGCGACTTGGCGTCCGTTGATGAACGACGCTGGCTGGGGAAAGAATCGTCTGCCTGCCGGCACGCTTGATTTCCCGGAATGGCTAGTGGATGGTCGCTGGAAATTCGGTGGCCGAGAGACCGGTCGGTCCAAGACTGATGTTCGACTGATCTCTCGCGGTGTCTTTGCTGGCCCAGGCGCCCTGGAGGCGCGCGTCATGCCGGCCAACGAAGGTGGGCTTCCGGGCGGCTACGAAGGGACGGCGATTCAGATCCAAAGTCCAGCCGTCTCAGTCAACAAGGGAACGGCGATTCGACTGGATGTGATGGTTCGCACGGTTGGTTTTGGCCAACCGCATCAAGGGCTGCTGGTGTATGACACCGTTGGCGGTCAGGAGATGGGCGTCTTGGTTCGTGGCCGATCGGAGTGGACTCCGGTGCGACTGTATCGCCAAGCGGTCGAGACTAGTGAAGTTCGGCTGATGTTCGAGCTGATTGGACCTGGTGAAGCGTTCTTGGATGAGGCACAGATACGAGTCTGGGAGCCAACGGGGAAGCTTCGCGCAAACCTTTATCCGCTGTCTACGGCCAACGCATCCGAAGAGCCGCCCTCGCGAAAGTGAATGTCGGTCCATAGGCAATGCGGATTCTGCGGCGCGTGGGTGGCGCAACTTGCGCGGAGTTCGGCTCCTTGCGTTGCGCTCCGAAAGCCTACGCAGCTTCCACTTTTTGAAGTTGCGCTTTCTGGTTTTTCTAACATGCCTCGCACGGAGAACTGCCAGAAAACCAAGGTATCCGCTTTCACTCTCCCTCCGGGCCCTCAG
>JBCCUO010000471.1:0-4195 GCA_039196805.1 Planctomycetota bacterium
GAAGCTACCGGCAATGTCCCGGCAAACCTCGATGTGCTGGACTTGATCCTGGCCAACCGGCACGACGTTGGAATCAAACGCCAGAATGTCGGCCGCCATCAGCACGGGGTAGGTGAATAGACCAGCGTCTGCCGTGACGCCGCGGGCCTTCTTCTCCTTGTAAGCATGGCAACGCTCCAGCAGTCCCATTGGCGTGCCTGTCATCAGCAACCAAGTTAGTTCGCTGACTTCCGGGACGTGTGACTGCACGAACAATGTTGCCTTCGCCGGATCCAACCCCAGGGCTAGCAAGTCGATCGCCGCGTCGATCACGTTTTGACGCAGCGTGTCCGGCTCGCGCACGGTCGTCAATGCATGCAGGTCGGCGATGAAGTAAAAACCGTCGCTTCGTTGCTGCAAATCGATGTACTGGCGGATCGCGCCAAAGTAGTTCCCCCAGTGAAAACGCCCAGTCGGCTGGATCCCAGATAAGGCACGCATGACAAATCGCGGTGGCAACAAAGAAGAGGAAAAGCCAATGATTGTGAGGCAACACACTTGTGCTGCGTAGCCCCCAGACATGAGCGATAGGAGCGAGTAAGCATCGTTCGGCGTCACGGGGCTCGTCCGAGTACCGAGCCCCACCCAAAAACCCGAATCCTGGCTGCATCCGCGACGATCGAGACATCAGGGATTGATGGCCGGTTTCTTAGGTCTCTCCTTCCGCTTGCCGCAGCGCTTCGACCAGAGCCTGGATCTGGCCGACGTCCAGCTGTTCAGCCCGCGTCTCGGTCTGATGTCCCAGCGACGCCAAGACCTCATCCACTTGCGATTTGCTTAGCCGTCCCTTCATGGCGCTGACCACGACGCTGCGGAGAAACTTTCGCCGATGAAAGAAGACAGCCCGGACCGTCTGGTGGAAGTATTCCAAGTCAGCAAACTGGTCACGCCACTCGCGGACCAGATCCAGCCGAATGATCGACGAATGGACTTTGGGCCGCGGCCAAAAGACGGTCGGCGGCAACACGCGGACCAACGAGACCTTGCACAACGACTGGACCCAGACGCTCAGCGCTCCGTAATCCTTCGACCCAGGCTGCGCCATCATCCGGTCACCCAATTCCTTTTGGATCGTCACGACCATCGCGTCAGGCGTTGGCGTTTGACGCAGCAGGTTGCTGATGATCGGCGTGGCCACGTTGTAAGGAAGATTGGCGACCAGTAGCAGCCGAGCCTCGTCGCCCAGTCGTCCCAGGGCATCATTGAGATGGTCGACCAAGTCGGCGCGCAGGGAGTTCTTGTTGCGCAGCGCGTCGCCTTGCAACAGTTTGACGTTGGGCCGATCGCCCAATTCCTCTTGGGCCAACCGATGAAGATTCGCGTCAATCTCCACCGACAGCACCGCCCCCGCTTGGTCGGCAAGCAGGCGGGTGAGCGATCCCACACCTGTTCCTATCTCCAGCACCAAGTCGTTGGGCCGCAACTCGGCCGACCGCGCAATCAACTCGACCAGGTTCAGATCAATCAGGAAATTCTGGCCATACCGCGAGACCGGGCGAAGACCGGCGGCAGCCAGTCGGTGCGATAGGTAGGACGCAGTTTGGCGATGGTCGGTCAAATCGATTCTCCACCAAACGCGATGGCTCGCTGCACGTACTTGGCCAGCACATCGGTTTCCAGGTTGACGGGATCACCAATCGCCAGTTTTCCCAGCGAGGTCACGTCTAAGGTGTGCGGGATCAACGCCACGGTGAAGCTGTCAGGGTCAGCGTCCACGACCGTCAAGCTGACGCCGTCGACCGCGATGCTGCCTTTTTCGGCGACTTGCCCCGCCAGACGTTTCGGCATCGCGAAGCGAAGAGTTGCCCACGGAGGATCATCCTTCCTCTCTTGCAGTTGCCCCAGGCCATCGATGTGCCCAGTCACGTAGTGGCCGCCCAGTCGGTCACCCACCGCCAGTGATCGCTCCAAGTTCACTCGCGAACCACCGACCAGTCGTCCTAAGTTGGTTCGTGACAGCGTTTCCTCGCCCGCCTCAAAGTCCAGCCGATCCCCGTCGACGGCGACCACGGTGAGGCAGCAACCATTGATCGCAATGCTGTCCCCGATGGCAACTCCATCGGCTACCGGACCGCCATCAATGCGAAAGCGTTTTCCTGGTGATTGGTCGATAACCTCAGAGAGCGTTCCAAGGGTCTCCACGAGTCCGGTGAACATTTGGGTTTGTCCAGGGAGTGTGTGTCGGGTGGTCACTGCGGCTGCTATTGGACAAAATGCCGCGCCGATGGGAACAGGGGGCAGATCCAGCAGATCCTCGGGTGACCGAAGATACGTCTCACACGGTGCGGATCGTCCCCCTCTTCCCATGGCACGCCATTCACGTCCATTCAGTCCACACACTTTTTCTCTCCTAGAGGTCCCGATGACTCTGATCGAAGCCATTCACGCACGACAAATCCTGGATAGCCGCGGAAACCCCACTGTCGAGTGCGAGGTAATGCTGAGCGATGGATCAACGGGCAGGGCGGCCGTGCCCAGTGGAGCCAGCACAGGAGCGCACGAAGCTTGGGAGCTCCGCGACGGCGACAAAGCCGTGTTCATGGGCAAAGGTGTTCAGACGGCCGTCGACAACGTCAACAGCAAGATCGCCGAAGTCCTGGAAGGGATGGACGGTACCGATCAGGCTGCCGTCGACGCCGCCATGTTGGCTTTGGACGGAACGCCCAACAAGAAGAACTTGGGCGCCAACGCAATCTTGGGCGTCTCGTTGGCGACCGCGCACGCTGCGGCCGTTTGCACCGGGCAACCGCTGTACCGGTACCTGGGCGGAGCGGCCGGGCGACTGCTGCCCGCTCCGATGATGAACATCATCAACGGTGGGGAGCACGCTGATAACTCAGTCGACATCCAAGAATTCATGGTCATGCCGCTCGGCTTCGAGCGTTTCAGTGACGCCCTTCGTGCCGGCACCGAGGTCTTCCATAACCTGAAGAAAGTGCTCTCCGGCAAGAACTACAACACGGCCGTGGGTGACGAAGGTGGGTTCGCGCCGGACCTGAAGAGTAACCAGGAAGCGTTGGACGTGATCATGCAGGCGATCGACCAAGCCGGCTACAAAGCGGGCGAACAAATCTGGATCGCCTTGGACGCTGCGTCGACCGAATTCTACGACCGTGAGTCCAAGACGTACGCGATCGACGGCAAGAAACTGTCGGGCGACGAAATGGTCGACTTCCTGGCCGGATGGTGCGACCAGTATCCGATTTGCAGCATCGAAGATGGATGCGACGAAGATGACTGGGACACCTGGAAGAAACTGACCGAGCGAGTCGGCGATAAAGTCCAGCTGGTCGGCGACGATCTGTTCGTCACAAACGTCGAACGCCTGCAACGCGGCATCGACGAAGGCATCGCCAACAGCATTCTGATCAAGGTCAATCAGATTGGCACGCTGACCGAGACGATCGACTCCATCCAGCTGGCCAACCGCAATGGCTACACCGCAGTGACCAGCCATCGCAGCGGAGAAACCGAAGACAGCACGATCGCTGACTTGGCGGTCGCACTGAACACCGGGCAGATCAAGACCGGTTCAGCCAGCCGCAGCGATCGCATGGCCAAGTACAACCAGCTGCTACGCATCGAAGAAATGCTGGGCGACAACGCCCTGTACGGCGGCCCGCTGTTCCAGAAGCGATAGTGCCACCGGCCCAGGCGAGCTGCGGTTCATTCATCCGTCACATGAGCCGCTTGGCGCCAGCCTGTCGGGTGTTCCAGGAGGACCCGGCACACTCGCGCGTTGCGGCTGATGAGGCAAGGCGATAAACCGGATGCAAGCGCGATAATGGCTGGTTGCATCTTTTCTGTTGGACCCATGAGCCGCTTGGCGCCAGCCCAATACCGTCAAATTAGTATTTCAAGAAAGTCGCATTTCCCCGCATGATTGTGGTGCCTAAGCCCAATTACGCAAAGGAAATGCGACATGAACGACGCAAGCAACGAGGCTCTCTCCTCCAATCGGCTCTGGGGGATGCTCCACCTGTTGGGAACCGAGCAGGTACAAGCCGTGCTCAAAAAGCACGAGTCCGGCAGGATACAGTCACGCGTCAGTAACCTGCACGTGCTCTGGGTGATTGTCGGCTTTGGGTTGTTCGCCGGCAAGTCGTATCGTGATTTGTTCAGGCTCACCACCAGATGCACTGCCTTACCAACCCGA